>CAMAQX010000105.1 GCA_945860455.1 Lishizhenia tianjinensis | reverse complement strand
TTGCAAGATGATCAAAATAGACGAGATTTCACCATAAATGCTTTGGCGCTAAGTCTCAATGTTAAAACATTCGGAGATTTAATTGACCCATTTAATGGTTTAAAGGATATTGAACTTGGAATTATTCGTACTCCACTTGAACCAGATATTACCTATAGCGATGATCCTTTGCGTATGCTGAGAGCCATTCGGTTTGCAACTCAACTGAATTTTAAAATTGAAACGAAAAGCTTAGAATCTATTCTGCGCCAATCCGAACGATTGAATATTATTTCTCAAGAGCGAATAAACGAAGAATTAAATAAAATCATTCTTGCTGACAAACCATCACGCGGTTTTATCTTATTGAAATCAACTCAATTATTGCAACAGTTTTTTCCTGAAATGATTGCCTTAGTGGGTATTGAGACAATTGATGGTAAATCGCACAAAGACAATTTTTACCATACGCTTGAGGTGTTAGACAATGTAGCAGAAAAATCTGATTCACTTTGGTTACGCTGGTCTGCTATTTTACACGATATTGCTAAACCACCAACGAAACGTTTTGATAAAGAAATTGGATGGACTTTTCACGGACATGAGGATTTGGGTGCGCGAATGGTTCCACGTATTTTTACTCGAATGCGTTTGCCTTTGGACCAAAAGATGAAATATGTCCAAAAATTGGTTCGACTTCATTTGCGACCAATCGCTTTGGTGAAAGGGACAGTTACCGATTCAGCTATCCGACGGTTATTAAATGAGGCTGGAGATGATATCGAGGATTTAATGACGCTTTGCAATGCAGACATTACCTCAAAAAATGAATTCAAGGTAAAGAAATACAAACAAAATTTTGAAATCGTTTCTCTGAAACTAAAGGATGTCGAGGAAAAAGATCAAATTCGAAACTTTCAACCACCAATTACGGGTGAATTAATCATGCAAACGTTTGGTGTTGGTCCTTGTGCCGAAATCGGAATTATCAAATCTCAAATCAAAGAATCTATTTTAGAAGGAACCATTCCTAACGAATTTGAAGCTGCTTATGCTGAGATGTTGCGAATAGGGAAAGAATTGGGCTTAACCCATAATTTACTTTAAAACCCATCGAAATACGTATCCAAGCTCCAAGCTTCAGGCTTTGCATTAAACCAAGGTTTGACACTAGGCCAAACTTTTCCAAATAATTCAGAATCTCTATATTTATTCAAAGCATCTTGATTCTCCCAATGGCTGTAGGTGAAAATAATAGATGAATTAGCTTGGTCTTGCATCAATTTCATTCCCAAACATCCTTCAAAAGAAGCAATAGCCTCTTTAACAGTATCAAAAAAAAAAAGGAAATCATCTACTTTATCCGATTGAAATTCCATTTTGACAATTCGTACGAGCATGTTGTATTTTTGCGCTAATTTAACAAGCAATTAACAAATTTGAATTAGAAAAATTAGATAAAAAAGTAGATATTTGTCAAATAGTAAAATTTAAACATGAAAAAAGCCCTATTTTTACCGCTTGCATTATTAGTTACTTTTTATAATCAAGCACAGAATAAAATGAATAATGAATTAGACTCAGTATCCTACTTGCTAGGTGCTGCAATTGGAGGAAATGTAATGAAGGACATTCCTGAAGGAAATAAAGAAATGATTATTCAAGGATTACGCGATAAATTATACGGAAATCCTTTGGCAGTCGCGGACCCAACCAATCAAACCTTAAACACCTATTTTCAGCAAAAACAAGAAAGAGATTCGAAACAAGCTCGCGAAGGTGGTGAAATCTTTTTAGCAGAAAATAAAAAAAATCCGAATGTGAAAGTCACTCCTAGTGGACTTCAATACGAAGTAATAACACAAGGTTCAGGGGAAAAACCATCTGCCACTTCTAAAGTAAAAGTTCATTACCATGGTACTACACCAAGCGGAGAAGTTTTTGATAGTTCTGTAGAACGCGGTGAACCTATTACTTTTGGTTTAAATCAAGTAATTAAAGGATGGACAGAAGGTTTACAATTGATGGCAGTTGGGTCAAAGTACCGTCTATTTATACCACAAGAATTGGCATATGGAGCAAATCCACAACCTGGAAGTGCTATCAAACCATACATGCCCCTTGTGTTTGAAGTTGAATTATTAGGAATTGAAAAATAACAAAACCATGAAAAATCTATTAGTTGTAGCATTTACGTTCTTAAGTATCTCACTTTTTGGACAAATTGAAAAAGGAGCAAAAATCCAGTTTAACAAAGAAACACACGACTATGGAACAATCCCATTTAGCGGAGATCCATATTGCACGTTTGAATTTAAAAACACAGGAAACGAAGCATTATTAATTACTGAGGCACGTGGATCTTGTGGTTGTACAGTTCCTGAATGGCCTAAAGAACCAATTGCACCTGGAGCATCCGGCTCAATAAAAGTTACTTATGACACAAAACGAGTGGGTTCTTTTCAAAAAAGTGTAACAATCACCTCGAACGCTATCAATGAACCAACTAAAGTAATAAATATCAAAGGAGAAGTTCTTCCACAAGAAGCACAAGAAGTTTTAAATCCTGCAATGAGTACGGATGGAATTTACGCAGAGTTCAACACAACCAAAGGCACTATCATTTGTATGTTGGAATATAAAAAAACACCGATGACTGTTGCCAATTTTGTTGGATTGGCTGAAGGAAGTTTGACAGTTGCTGGAAACACGAAATCAGCTCCTTTTTACGATGGATTAAAATTTCACCGAGTGTTAAAAGATTTTATGATTCAAGGTGGATGTCCTCTTGGCAATGGGTCTGGAGATCCTGGGTATAAATTTGAAGATGAAATTGTAAGTGATCTAAAACACAGTGGACCTGGAATATTATCTATGGCAAATTCAGGGCCAGGAACTAACGGAAGTCAATTTTTCATTACTCACAAAGCTACAACATGGTTGGATGGAAAACATACTGTTTTTGGTCACGTTGTTGATGGTCAATCGGTTGTTGATGCGATTCAACAAGACGACATTATTAATAGCATAAAAATAATTCGTGTTGGTTCAGAAGCAAAATCGTACAATGCGCAACGAGCTTTTGATGCAGCTAAAGAAAAAATACGTTTTGAAGCTGAACAAAAAAAAATTGAGGAAGAGAAAAAAAGAAAGGAATACAAATCAACTTTTCTAGCAGATGTAAAAAAAGTAAACAAAAAAGCCAAGGTAACTGAATCTGGTTTAGTTTATGTTATTAGTAAAAAAGGTAAAAATCCGAAAAAATTTCATGCAGTGAAAGGTTCTGCAATTAGCCTACACTATACAGGAACCTTATTCAAAGACGGGTCAAAATTTGATTCTTCATTGGATAGAAATCAACCGTTTGACTTCAGTTATTTGGATACAAAAATGATTCCTGGTTTTGAAGAGGGAATTGCTCTTTTAGGTCCTGGTGGAAAAGCTAAACTGTATATTCCTTATTTTTTAGGATATGGTGATCGTTCTGCAGGAAAAATCCCAGCTCAATCTGATTTAGTATTTGAAATTGAAATTTTATCAATAGGTGCACCAAAAACACCCAATACAGAAGAGAAAGGTCACGAAGGACACGATCACAGCGACCCGAACCACAAGCACTAATTATTTCAAATAATAATAGAAACGGGCTTTCAATTGAAGGCCCTTTTTCTATGCCTGTAAATCATTACGTAATTTTTTAACCACTTCTGAAATTGGTAGGATTTCGTTCACATATTCAATAGACGGACCCGCGCACCACACATTTTTATAGGTCGCACTGAATGCTGCTTTTTCTAAATTTCTCATTCCTTTGATAAAAGTCAATGCTTTGATCCATTTTTTCATCCATTTGTTTTTAGATAAAAATCGTTCAATCCAATTTTGAGTTGTTCCAACTTCCTGCACATAAGGAGTATTTATAACTGTACACGGCGTTCCGGATATTTTAGTCGTTAAAACGATATCCGAAGCGCCATACTGAACGCAAGCTTGTTTATATTCTTCGGAAACTGGAGATTCCTTTGTTGCAATAAATATACTTCCCATAGAAACTCCTGCAGCACCCAAATCTAAAATCTGCTGAATCCCCTTCCCATCACCTACCCCACCAGCTGAAATTATAGGAATAGAACAATTCTCTATTAAAAGAGGTAAAAGTTCTTTATAGGAGATTTTCCCTGCATGTCCTCCTGCTTCTTTGTTGACAGCAATAACGGCATCTGCACCCAACTTCTCCACTTTCAGGGCGAAATTCAATTCGGTAACATCACAAAAAACTTTTATTCCTACCTCATGAGCCTTTTTAATGGTTTCTTCTGGAGAACCCAATGAAGTGATAATAAAATCAACTTTCTCCTCACAACAAATGCGTAATTGCTCCTTATACTTAAAATTGGATTTATTAACGATCAAATTGATCCCAAAAGGCTTACTTGATTGACTTTTTATCCATTTAATTGCAGATCTCAATTCATCCAACGTTCTGTAATTTAATGCCGGTATCGCTCCGGTAATACCCGAATTTAGTGCTACCAAAATCATCTTTTCATTCGAAACTAAGAACATGGGAGCCATAATAACAGGAAAATCAATCCCGAGCATAGAACATAAATTGTCTTTGGATTTACTGTTCATAGAATTTTTACTAGAAAAATACACTTTTTTATTCCTTCAAACTAAAGTTAACAAGTAAATTTGAAATCAATTACTATAAGTATGATTAAAAATTGGCTAAATGCATTTCGTCTTCGAACTCTGCCGCTTTCTATTTCGGGTATTTTAATGGGCTCATTTTTGGCCTTTGACGCTGGATATTTAGATTATTGTATTTTTAGCTTGGCCTTATTGACTACAATTCTATTTCAAATTTTATCCAATTTAGCAAATGATTTAGGTGACTCTTTAAAAGGAACGGATAATAACAATCGTATTGGGCCTATGCGAACTGTTCAATCTGGGGCAATTAGTAAAGGTCAAATGAAAACAGCTGTGATTTTGACAGCGCTATTCTCTTTTGTTTCTGCAGGAAGTTTAATTTATGTTGCCAAGGAAAACATGCCTTCTGAATTGATTATTGGCTACCTGATTTTCACCGTCTTCAGTGTAGCAGCCGCAATACTCTACACAATCAGCAATTACGCGTACGGATATAAAGGATTTGGAGATCTCATGGTTTTTATTTTCTTTGGGGTTGTGGGGGTCTTGGGGTCATATACCCTCTATTCAAAATCAATCGATTACGCCATATTATTACCTAGCTGCACCATTGGTTTAATGAGTATGGCTGTATTAAATTTAAACAATCTGCGAGACCATGAAAATGACGCCTCATACGGGAAAATAACGGTGGTTGTACAAATGGGATTTAGACGGGCTAAGATTTACCATTTTCTTTTGCTTTTTATTTCTTTCCTTGCCTTATGCATTTTCATTTTATTAGAGAAAAAATATGGCCTTTTATTAGCCTTACTACCCTATTTCTTATTGATTCCTCATTGGCGAAAAGTGAAGAATTGTGTTGTTCCAAGTGAACTAGACCCAGAATTAAAAAAAGTAGCATTATCCACGTTTTTCATGAGCGTTTTAGTAGGAATTGGCTTATTGATTTTTTAATCCTCTGATTCCTCCCCCTCGTTTTTTTTCATTTCTTCCTCTCTCCTTTTCATAAAAAGCTTGTACCTCTTAATGAATGATTCCGTGCTGATAACAATACTAGATGTTAAAAGAACAAGTACATAAATCAAATTATACCCTGTTTTATTTTCTAAACTGTATACCATTAAAAAGCCAAGAAAGACTAAAAGCAATATGAACAAAATAAATGAACTAATAATAACGATATAGGTTGTCCTCTGATTTACAAAGAACGAAATGCAAAAGAAAACCACAGCCAACGAATAAAGCCAAGAACTTATATAATCCAATTCTTTTCCATTTGCATTGGTGTGAAAAAATCCCAAGACAATAAAAATCATACTCAAAAGAAAGTAAAACCCTCTGAAATTACGAACAACCTTATTAATGCTGATATCCGCTATTCTTCTATCCTTTCTGTCTTGCCATAATTTGGTTTTAAGATCGATATCACTATCCAGAACTTGTATTTGATTAGTAGAAAAACTGATACACTTATTACTAAAATCAGCTTTTTTATTGGTTAAACCACACAATACCCCTTTGGATTTATCAAAAATTCGGTTGGTGCAAATGAGGCAATATTTGAGGCGGTCATCCTGTGTAATCATAAACTACTATCAATTATTGATAAAGAAAATAAGACTCATCTTTATAGACGACATTTGATTTTAAATTTCATAATGAATCATAACTCGAATTTACGATTATTATTTAAAAAACGCATGTATTTGATTATACGCAAGCTAAATATTGAGCGATCGAATTATTGTCTTGAAAAGAAGAGATTGTAATTACTGGAAAAATTATCGAATTAAATTCAAATGTCCTGTAAATCGTTTCATTTCATCAATTTGAGGAGTTTTTAAGTAAACAACCCAGGTATAAACACCATTTTGAATGTCTTTTCCTTCCGTTCCATACGAACCATCCCAACCCATTGAAGGATCATGATTTTCCCAAATTAATTCACCCCAACGATTATATATGAAACATGAATATTTATGGGGATCAATGTTGGATGTTAAAATCGGCATCCACATTTGGTTATGCTCATCCGCATCTGGTGTAAATGTATTTGGAATATAAAAAATCTGATTTTCTGTTAAATTCACTGTGTTTATCGTTGAATCTATACAGCCATATTGTGTTTCCGCAACCAATGTAATCGTATAAGTAGCACTTGGGTATGAAGGGAAAATATGATCCGGACTAAATTCGTTGCTGGTAGCGTTATCGTATCCAAAATCCCAATAATAAGTTAATGCACCCTGACTTTCATTCACCATTGTACTCACGTTATCCAAATTTGTTAATTCCACGGGATCAGGCGTAAACATTGCTTCAGGATTTGGGTAATCACATAGATATTGTGGAATCATTGTATCCCAAACACAGCCTAAAGGAGTAGTTAATGTAAGAGAAATATCAAAACAATCTGAATAACTATAAGTATGCGTTACATTGCTCAACGTTAAAGATTGACTTCCATCCCCAAAATCCCAAACAGCACTTGTTGCTGGAGTTCCTGTTGAAGTATTGATAAGATTAGCCGTAAATGGATGACAAGAAGAAGTGATTGGCGCGAAAAAATTGGGAAATGCAGCCGGTTCAATTAGAATGGTTAAGGTATCGTATCCAATACATCCATTTTGATCAGTTCCTACTAATGTATAATTGCCATTTGTAGTTGGAGTAAAGTAAACTTGATTTGTGATTGCACCGTTATTCCATACGTAACTAACGGCACCATTTCCAGAAACATTGGTTGAGTCACCTTCACAAATTGTTTGATCAGGCCCTGCTGTAATACCTGGATTAGACCAAACAGTTAAAATCATCGTATCTTGGGCTATACATCCATTCGCATTGGTTCCTATTACGATATTTGTATCAATTCCAATGTTAGGTAAAAAGGTTTGTCCATCAATAACAGCATTGTTCCAAGCATAGGTAACACTTCCGCTTCCTTGAATTGTAACTGTGTTTCCATAACATACATTAATATCAGGACCTGCATTAACTACTCCACCAGGATAAAGAGTTATTAGTAAGGAATCAATGTTTGAACACCCATTTAAATCAGTTCCAGTTACCGTTAAATATTGGGTTGAATTCGGAACAAAACTACTACCATTTGGAGTTTGGTTTTCCCAAACATAAGTTAAACCACCTGTTGCATTGAGGGGAACTGAAAAAGTTGGACAAATTGTCGTATCATTTCCGGCATTAATTATTGGCAATGGATAAATAGTAATTGGCTTAGTAACGGTATCTGAACAGCCTCCGGAATTACTCGCCGCTAGACTCACGTTATAGGTGCCAGGAATTAAATAACCATGTTCAGGATTAATTGCCGTTGATGCAGCACTATTATCGCCAAAATTCCAAGAATAGGTAACTGCTGGTAGATTCGGATCTTGTGTTAAATTGTTAAACTGAATCGAATCAAAAACACATCCATTCAGCAGAGAAAAATCGACAATTGGAGGTGGATTCACAACCAATGTATGCGAAATTGTATCAGAACATCCCGCTTGAGTCGTTACGATATGATTTACAGTATAAGTACCCGATTGTGCATAGGTATGAAATGG
>CAMAQX010000104.1 GCA_945860455.1 Lishizhenia tianjinensis | reverse complement strand
CGCTCCAAGGCCGCTTTATCGCCCGTACGTATTTTACGCGCTAACTCAACCTCTTCTTCCGGAGAAATTAAGTCTACACGACCAATTTCCTGTAAATATTTATCTAAGGAAGCCGTCTCTCTGTTAGTAACTTGTTTTGCAATTTTAAGCTGACGCATGATAGGAAAAAATTAGTGTTCAAAGGCTATAACGTAGATTTAAAAAAAAGGTTGGTTTTTTTAGTCTTTTTTTTCAAATAGCCCCTTTTACCGAAAATTACTTTGATTTTGTCGATCGTTTGATTTAGATTAAACTTATGGTTTGGTAAAAAAATAGACCATACACAAACAAACAATTAGGGAGATGGAAATATTTAAGATCGCTAAGAAAGTTTGTCCGGTATTGAACAAATGTATTGTTTCAAATGAAAATGTGCTAAATGTACTAAAGCCCCCGCAAAAACCAATCAATACTAGCGGTTGCAACCAATGAAGTTCTGGTTTTTTATATAAATACACAGAAATTAATGCGAAAATCAGGGTTGATAACAGATTCGATAAAAGTGTTGCAATTGGAAAATTGACTATCGTTCGAGTAAAAATAAGGGATAGTCCATATCGCGCAATACTTCCAAATCCTCCGCCAATAAAAACAAAAAGAAATTTCATTTAGCGTTTAATTTGTTTACTAATCGAACATACGCTAATTTATAGACACCAATTGCCATTCCTCCGCCAACAATCCACCCTACAAGAACGTCAGAAAAATAATGTACACCTAAATAAACCCTACTCAACCCAACTAAACCAACACAAAACCATAAAATCCAGGAATATTTAAATCGATTTACAGTTAATAGAAAAAAAGTTGCAATAGCCGAAAAATTAGCGGCGTGTGAAGATATAAATCCAAACATTCCACCGCGATAATACTGACCAGAAGACATCTGGTAATAATGAAGCTTTGATTCAATTAACAAGTTATGCGAAGGTCGATAGCGTTGAAACACATCTTTAAAAGCATTTACAGAGATGAAATCTGCTAAAGAAACAGTTATAATTAACAGGAAAAAAAATAGTGCAGTTTCTTTAAAACCCACCTTTTGATAAACAAACCAAATTAGGAAAAGATAAAGTGGAATCCATGTAATCCGAGCGGAAACAAGCCACATAAACTCATCTAGAAAAGGGGTATGTAAACTATTCAGTACAACTACAAATTGACCATCTATTTTCTCTAAGCAATCAATCATAATTGAGGTGCTTCCATATCAAATCTTTCAATTCGGTTAACCCTTGTTGCGCAACAGAAGATATAAATAGAAAAGGAATTTTAGGTAAATCTTTTTGAATAGCCATTTTCAATTCATCATCAAGCATATCCGATTTAGAAATGGCAAGTAATCGATCTTTGTGCAGTAACTCAGGATTATACAACTTTAATTCCTTGAGTAATACGTTGTATTCCTTTTTAATATCATCGCTGTCGGCCGGAATCATAAATAAAAGCAAAGAATTTCGTTCTATATGGCGTAAAAAACGCAATCCCAATCCTTTACCAGCATGCGCACCTTCTATAATTCCAGGAATATCTGCCATGACAAAAGAACGAATATCACGGTAATTCACCATTCCTAAATTGGGTCGAATTGTTGTAAACGGATAATCAGCTATTTCAGGTTTTGCAGCAGAAATAACAGATAGCAAGGTGCTTTTTCCCGCATTCGGAAAACCAACAAGCCCAACATCTGCCAATAATTTCAGTTCTAAAATTTTCCATCCTTTAAGCCCTTCCTCGCCCGGTTGTGCAAACCGAGGTGTTTGATTCGTGGGAGATTTAAAATTATTGTTACCTAATCCTCCCCTTCCCCCTGGTTGAATCAATTGTTGTTCACCATTCTCCGTAATTTCAAACAAAACTTCGCCCGTTTCAGCATCCTTCGCTATTGTACCTAAAGGAACATCAATAATTTCATCAGTACCTTGAGAACCCGTTTTTAAATTTCCCGCTCCGTGGGCTCCATGACTTGCCTTTACGTGTTTTTTAAACTTTAAATGCAGTAAAGTCCACAATTGAGAATTACCTCGAACAATAACATGTCCTCCTCTACCTCCATCGCCTCCATCAGGGCCACCCATGGGTATGTATTTCTCACGCCGAAAATGAGTAGATCCTGCGCCTCCATTACCAGATGAACAATGAATTTTTACGTAATCAACAAAATTATCAGATGCCATTAATTTTTATATGTTTCTAGAATCTACAGCCTCAAAAAGTCTATCTGTTATTTCATTTATTGTTCCTAATCCGTCAACGAAAATCAGTTTATTTTGAGCTTGGTAGAAACTTTTCACAGGTGCCGTTTCTCGGTTGTAAACAGCAATTCTATGCTCAATGATTAAAGGATCAGCATCATCCGGGCGACCACTAACACCTGCGCGATTTAACAACCTGTTTTTTAATTCATTTTCCTCAACATCCAAGGCCAACATCAATGTGATCTCTGTCCCGATTGATTTCAATAACTCATCCAAAGCTGTCGCTTGCGCATTGGTACGGGGAAATCCGTCGAAAATATAACCTTGAGCTGAATTACTTTTCAAGACTTCGGCACGGAGCATATCAATTGTAACTGAATCCGGAACTAAATGTCCAAGCTCCATAAAACTTTTAGCTAGTTTCCCTAAATCAGTTTCTCCTTTAATATTTGCTCGAAAAATATCACCCGTTGAAAGGTGTGTTAATCCATATTTCTCAATTAACCGTTCAGATTGGGTTCCCTTTCCGGCCCCTGGAGGGCCAAACAATACAATGTTCAACATAATTTCATTCTTTAAGCTGATATAAATCTTTCAAATTCCGCCCACGCTCATCGTAATCCAACCCATAGCCTAAAACGAATTTATTTGGTATAACAAAACCTTGATACTTCGGTGCATCATTGCTTTTGAATGCCTCTGGCTTGAATAACAATGTACAAACTTCAACAGATGAAGGATTGAGTTCTTGCAAGTTTGATTTCAATGCTTGAATGGTCAATCCAGTATCCACAATGTCTTCAATTATGATAATATGGCGATTAGTGACATCAATCGAAATTTCCATTTGCCTTGTCACTATACCAGATGAAATTGTTCCAACATAGGAACTCAGTTTCGTAAATGTAATATCACATGTGTCGGTGTAGTGTTTCAATAAATCAGCAGCAAACATAAAAGCACCATTCAATACAACCAAAAAAATTGGATTTTTACCCGAGTAATCCACCATTAATTTTTCAGCGATTGCTTCAACTTCTTCCTGAATATACTCTGCTGGTATAAAAAGCTTAAATGATTTATCGTGTATTTGAATATTCTGCTCCATACGGTCTACAAAGATAACGCTTTCTAATGTAATCACAATTATCTGTTCCAATCGAATTTGATTGAAATGGAAGAAGTATATTTGTAAAAAATATTTTATGCTTGTTTGGATTTTATTTATTCTATTAATCTTTGGCCTTTTGGCACTCGATTTAGGTGTTTTTCATAAAAGTAATAAACCTGTTTCAATTAAAGAATCGTTAGCTTGGACGTGCGTTTGGATTATTGTAGCCCTTCTTTTTGGAGGCGTAATTTATTGGATTTACGATACTAATTTTATGGGTATGAATCCCAAGAATGTTGCAGCAGGAAAAACAGTTTTGGATTATTACACAGGCTATGTTATCGAGGAATCTTTAAGTCTTGATAATATTTTTGTTATCGCCATGATTTTTCAATTTTTTAAAATCGAACCTAAATTCCAACATCGGATACTGTTTTGGGGTATTTTAGGCGCTGTTTTCTTCCGCATGATTATGATTGTGTTGGGTGCGGCATTTATTGAAAGCTTCGCTGCAGCTACCTATATTTTTGGAGGAATTTTATTGTATTCTGCATTAAGAATGATTAAGCAAAGTGATGATGACAACGAAGATTTCACAAAATCATTCGCTATTAGAATGCTATCCAAGATTTACCCAATCGATTGGAAAGCTAAAAGCGATGGCTATTTTATCAAAAAGGACGGGAAAACAGTTGCAACAGCTTTGTTTGCAACCTTAGTTGTCGTGGAGTTCTCTGACATTCTTTTTGCCATTGATTCCATTCCTGCTATTTTCAGTATTACCACCGACCCATTTATTGTTTTTAGCTCGAATATTTTCGCGATTATGGGGCTAAGAAACCTGTATTTCTTTCTATCAAATATGTTAGATCGCTTTCATTTCATGAAATATTCGCTTGTTCTGGTGCTTATGTTTGTGGCGATTAAAATGCTAATCGTGGATTTTTACCACATCGATGCAATGGTTTCTTTGATTGTTATTTTAGCAGCATTAAGTGGTGGAATATTAATCTCGTTGGTGAAACCCAAAAATGCAAATCATTAATTTGTAAACGATGACTGTTGAAGAATATATAGGGAATATACCGGATGACAGATTGGATCAATTTCAATCAATTCGTGCAGTAATTAAACAAAATTTACCTACTGGTTTTGAAGAATGCATGGGTTATGGTATGATTGGTTATGTGGTACCTCATGCAATTTATCCAAATGGATATCATTGTGACCCTAAACTCCCTCTACCATTCCTTTCTTTGGCTTCCCAAAAAAACTCAATAAATCTCTATCACATGGGGATTTATATGAATCCTGAATTACTTAATTGGTTTGTTGAATCGTATTCCCAACAAGTGAAGGGGATCTTAGACATGGGGAAAAGTTGCATCCGTTTCAAACCTCAAAAAGAAATCCCTTTGGCTTTAATTGGCGAATTATGTAGTAAGGTTTCGGTAGCAGATTGGATTAGTATTTACGAAAAACATCTCAACAGATAAGTCAAATATCGACAACAATGCTGTGTTTATCGATCAATTTTCTTAAATTGATCAGAGCATAACGCATGCGACCCAAAGCTGTATTAATACTAATATTCTCTGATTCAGCAATTTCTTTGAAAGACATATCATGAAAAATACGCATGCTCACTATTTCACGTTGGGTTTTTGGTAAATAATCAACCAATTCAACCATTTGATCAAGTAATTCTTTACTTGTAATTTGGTCTTCAATATTCTTCGTTGGGCATGAAATATTAGTAAGTATGGAATACTCGGATGAATTAGATGACGCCTCAGAAATCATACGAACTCGAGCATTTCTTCTAAAATGATCAATAATTAAATTGTGTGCAATTCGCATGACCCAAGGTAAAAACTTACCTTCTTCATTATATGATCCTGACTTGATTGTATTGACCACTTTTATAAATGTATCCTGAAAAATGTCATTAGAAAGATCAGTATCCCTAACTTTCATTTGAATAAAACGGAAAATTTTATCCTTGTGACGAAAAAGCAACGTTTTAAATGCTGTTTCATTTCCATCCTTGTATAATTGCACGAGATATCGATCGTCCAGCCTTGTTATAGCTTCCATAATTAACCCTTATAAATTGTAATTCAGAGTAAAATTTGGTTCTATAGGCGTTCGAGTTTTATAATTTTTTTCGAAGATAGAACATTCATTTGAATTCTCCAATAAAAATGAAAATTTTGCCTTATTGTTTGAGTATTCACTTTAATCAACCGATAATTTAATCGTGAGTTGAATACTTTTGATGAATTGATTCTATACGTTGAGCAATAATATTACGCAAAGATGAGGGCATTAGCACCTCTACTTCTCCCCCAAAACTCAAAATACCACGGATTATTTCTTCCGAAATAAAAACGGTCAGCTCAAAAACACAATAGTCCGGATAGTCTTCTGTTTTTTCTTGTGAATGATGAAAAGGTTGTGATTCAATATATTTTGACGCAATCGTATCCGCTCTAAGAATAATTCGTTCCGGATCACCTTTATAGGCTGTTATTCCTGTTGAATACTCGAAATAGGTATTAGGATTGAAAAACAATGGGGCTTCGCTTTTATTGGTGCAAATCGTCAATCCTTCCATGCGATCCAGCGCATAAGTTATGACATTATTTTTTGACCCATCAAAGGAAATTAAGTACCATCGATTTCGATATTCCTTTAAAAGTAATGGTGATACTTCACGCCACTTAGATTCTGTAGATTTAAAACTTTTGTAATCAAAAGCTACTTTCACTTTCTGCAAAATTGATTCATAAAGTAAGGGAAGAAAATCATTTCCACCACTGGAATAAGCTGTTTCAAATTGGACAATTTGATTTGAATCGTCGATCGGTTGTTTGGATTCAATCGTAACTCTATCCACAATTTTATCAATTGCCTGACCAAATTGTTTAAACATACCAACATTTCTAAATTGTTGCAGCGTGTTTACAGCAAACTGAATGGATTCTAAATCTTCTTGTGTCAATGGAATGTCATTGATGGAATACGCACCATCCTCATAGAAATAACCCCCATTTTTTTTACTGTATTTTATGGGTGCATCATGTTCCAAACGCATTGCGAATAAATCCTTTTCAATCGTTGAATCACAAATATGTTCGCCATAATTTGACCCAAACAAATTCTCTTCGCAGGCTTCTCTCAGCTCTCTTTTGGAGGGAAAAGGTTTGTATTTATTCCGAATACATCGATCAATAATACGGTATCGAATGAGTGCATTCTTAATGTGAGGCATTTTACGAAATCACTTTTGAATGATAACCAAAAAGTTCGAAAAACTTAATTGCTTTTGCTACTTCCTCCGGAACATCTTCTTCCCACGAGGAAGAGCCAGATTTTATTTTACTCAAAACATCATCAGACCAAATACTTAATAACTTGGGGTCGTATGATTCAATCGCGACCATTTTATTATTCTGCAACATAAAATCAAGTAAGCCTCGAAGATTATCCGGAATTCTTACCGTTGACAAATCATACAACGAACCGTCCTCAACATTCATGGCTGGATAAACATACAATTTCACATTATGACCAAAGCCTCTGCCAAAGGCCTCCAATAATCCACCGGGTAAATTATCGTAATAACGTTCGTCAAAAATAGTGGTCAAATTATACACACCTAATATAACACCCAATAGGTTTTCTTTAGCAATTGTCGCCAAATACTCTACCATTTTGTAATGTTTTAAATAATTGGATATCATCACCGTATACCCCAAGGAACCTAATAATTCTGCTCGATCCACGAAATCCTTATCTGATATTTTCCCATCTGCTGTAAGGTCTTTCAGCGTTAATTCAAAAACAACTTCAACTTTTTCCGCATCAACCTGCTTTTCTTTGATGAATTGTTTACGCCCATTTTCAATCATATCGATATGAACCTTGGTTACCGGGCGGAATCTTCCTCGCATGAGTAAGATATTCTTTTTATAAAGTGCCGTTGCTGGTTGCAGAACATTTTTTGCTAAGTCAAACATGGTCGCATCTGTCATACCACGCTTCACCAAATTCAATGCAATAATCCGATTATCAATATTTTCAAAATCAGGGCCCGAAACACGCAACATATCTATTTCCATACGATCACGTGGTAATCGATGCGTTAAATCAGTTAAAAAATCATCTAAATTATCGTGGTGAAAATAACAAGCATGAATTATATTCACACCTAAAATCCCCAAAGCTTCTTGCTGTGCTTTATTACTTGTATCATGCATTTTAACATGAAGAATAACATCATTTGGCTGACCATCCAACGCTAATTGAAAACGCATTCCCACCCATCCTTGGCCTTGATTTGTTTTATGGTAAT
This sequence comes from Lishizhenia tianjinensis, assembly GCA_945860455.1. Taxonomy (GTDB): domain Bacteria; phylum Bacteroidota; class Bacteroidia; order Flavobacteriales_D; family Crocinitomicaceae; genus UBA952. The sequence goes on along the minus strand of CAMAQX010000104.1, from coordinate 621 downwards.
TAAGGGATTCCACGGTATTGCAAAATGCAAAAAAACGGGACTCTTGAGATTTATTGGGTAAACGAACTTTCAAATTATTGAATTCTGTTTCTATCATGGTTACCAGTCGCTCTTCGCATACATAACGCACGGCCTCACCATACAATGCATCGGAAACCTTCATGTCGTATGCCGACTGAGTATAGGCAATCGTGCCAGAACTTCCTCCCGCTTTAAAGAAATTAGCCGCTACCTCTTGGCCTGCGCCAATCTCAGCAAAACAACCATAAATATCTCTCTTTAAATTAATTTTGAGCGCCTTATCCTCAGTAGTTAATCGAATGTCCTGAATCATATTAGTGTGGATCTTTAAATTTTGGATTATTGACGAAGTTATTGTCCGTAAGCGTAAGTAAAAATTTCTTCAACAAGTACTTTTCCTGTGCATCAAGCTGAACACCTCCTTGACTTCCAAATTCTATTAAAGGATCAATTGTTGAACTCATGTGTATCCCACTTGAATAATGTTCAATGACCTCATCTAAATTGGCAAATCTACCATCGTGCATGTAAGGTGCTGTCAAAGCAATGTTTCGCAAGGTTGGAACTTTGAATTTATAATTGTCTTCTGGATTATTGGTT
>CAMAQX010000103.1 GCA_945860455.1 Lishizhenia tianjinensis | reverse complement strand
TCCCCTCAAAAATCCCTGATAATAACTGAACGGTATCCGATTCTTTTCGTTGCGTAACCAAATTTGATTGTCCCGGTTTTCTGCGGTCCAATTCGCGTTGAATTAGTTCTAAATCTAACGCAAAATTGGCGGGAACTCCATCAATTACCCCTCCAATAGCTGCGCCATGAGATTCACCAAATGTGGTAAGGGTAAAGATTTTTCCAAATGAGTTTCCAGACATGTTGCAAAGGTAATAAATGTTAGGGTTACTGCAATACTTGTGCAACAGCTAACAATGTTCACCGCATTAACGTGGATGATTTTTTCCTTACTTCGAATTACTATGAAAAAATTTGGAACAGTTCGTAAAGCTGTCGAATCTACCGGAAATAATTTAACCTTTTAAAGTTTATTGAATCATTAATCGTCAGAAGGATTTTTTAATTTAAATTTCTTTCTTGCAAGGTTGCAAGGATTTTCTTCCTCGATAAATACGTGGCAATTTTACATCATTAACGATTAAAAATTTATGCCATGAACAAAAAAACAATTTATCAGATGATTGTAGATCAAAGTGGATCTATGACAGGTTCGGAATCTCAAGTAATTGAGGGTTTCAACGGACAATTAAAATCAATTCAAACTATTCAAAAAGAATTCCCCAATCAGGAATTGGTTATGGGCCTGCGTTTTTTTAATTCACAAGTTGACCGATATGCAATTCCCTTCAATAATAAAGTCAGTAGCTGATTTGAAGCTAATTTATTTTTCAAACTTCATCAATTGAATCAAGTCTTTGAAGTAATCCGAGCTCCAAATTTTGAGTTTTTTATCATCTTGAATAAAACGTTTTACATCTTCTTTGACTGAATCCATCGAAACAAGTTGGATTTTTTCGGTCAATAATTGATGTATTTGCTCTTGGTTTATGGTGTTTCCTTTCCAATCTTTTGTCTCCCTCGCGCGATTCAAGAAATGATGCATGTTCAACGGTACTCCTTTCCGGATATACCATTCCATATCATACCAATCTCTTCCCTTCACTCTATTTTTCCATTTGCGAAATAATAAGGCATGTAATTTTCCAGCAAATAAGCTCGGTAAGTCGAAACAATTGGCATAAAATGAGAACGGGCGCAATAATAATTTTTCTTCTGTTTCAAATCCTAAAGGTGGAATTCTGTCGATTTCAATTTTGATTTTTACCGATTTATTCGATGATATCCCATGTTGTTTAACTACATCCTCTAAAACTAATTCTTGCCAAATGGTTTCTGTTTTCAAAAATGCTGATTCAACTTGTGATTTGATTCGTTTGTCTTTTTCGCGAATACTTACACGTATGCCAAGTGCTTCAAATTCTGAGGTGATGGCTGAAAAGTAAGGGGTCAATGAAAAATTGGGATTTGTTTCAAGTAATGAAAAATCCAAATCTTCCGAATAACGATCTAAGCCATGAAATATCCGCAGGGCTGTTCCACCATAAAATGCGGCTTTTTTGAAAAAATCAGTTCTGGACAAAGCGGCAAGCGCAATTTCTTGTAAGATTTCGCGCAGTGCTGCTAATGTTTCCTCTTCATTTTGCGGATTATATTCCGCTATCCACTCTTTTATCATATTCGCTCCAAGGTATTAACGAGTATTTGTAAACTGTTTTTTTTCGGTGCGTCTTCAATCCATGAGTGAATAGTAGCTATATCGAAACCACGAAGTAAATCTTCATCTAGGCGCATATCTTCTAGAAGAAAATCCAATGCTTGAGTAATACTTCGTAATAAAACTCCGGATGTTAAGATGATTTTATCGCAAAGTGCTTTTTCGGGTGATGCAACTAAGGCGGTTTGCATGTCCGTTAACCGAACACTTTTAATTCCAAACGAATAATAAGGTGTAATTAAATGTTGATAGCTGAATCTCCCGATAGCTGTTTCATAGGTTTTAGATGTTTTTGTGGTAACAGAACTAATTTCATATACGCGCTCAGGTATCAAACCCCAATAAGATAATGCTGATTCCAATGAAACATAGCTTGGCCCTCTCAAATGATTTGCGATTAAAAAATTATTAGGAAGGGGTAAATCCAACTCCGGTCCGGGAAGATATAAGCCACGACGAAGCGCTATTAACTCACTGCCTTTGATCATCTCACTGATTTTATCATTTGGACGACCATAGGATGAAAGAGCCTCTATCACAACATTGTGTGTTAAAGGGACATTTGAATAATCTTTTATTTTTCTCCTTAAATTCATTCTGCTAATTTAAAACAAATATATCGGTTTTTTTCCGATTATCAATTAAATATAACACAATTTACGTAAATTAAAAAAAATTAAAACGAATTTAATCCGATTAAGATATTAAAAAATTACATTTCTAGTGATTTGTTAACTCGTTATTTTAACAGTTTGTTGTAAATCGAAAGGAATGCCTTTTCCTGAAAAAATGCTTCGGATTGGATAATCTTAGTAAGAGATCATTCAAATTTTAGTTAAAAAAACAAATTGTTACAAATTGAAGTAACATTTAATCAGTATATTCGTCTCAAATAAAATACTCATAAAATATGAAATATACAATTCTTTCTCTTGCGTTTCTTTTTTTGGCTAATTCATTGTTTAGTCAAACGATTGAAGAAATCATTACTAAATACCATACTGCCATTGGTGGTGCTAAATGGACATCCGTAAAAAACATGTTGATGACAGCCAACGTTGATGCAGGTGGAATGATGATTCCGGTGGAAGTTGTCATGATGTCAGATGGTAGAATGTATACTAAAATTAATTTCCAAGGACAAGATATTATTCAAGGCGCTTTTGATGGTGAAACAGTTTGGAGTACCAATTTTATGACTCAAAAAGCGGAAAAAGCAGAGTCTGATGATACGGAAAATACAAAACGTGGAGCAAAAAGTTTTCCTAATGCGCTTTTAACTTATAAATCTCAAGGATATACCCCAACGTTATTGGGAGACGAGACAATTGATGGAGTGAAGTGTTTTAAAATCAAACTAGATAAAAAAACCATGTTGTCAGAAGGAAAAGAAGTACCAAGTATTGAGTATTATTATATTGATGCCGAAAACTTTGTACCAATTTTAACTGAAACTGAAATTCCAACGGGCGAAATGAAAGGTAAGATTGCTCAAACCAAATATAGTGATTATCAAGAGGTTGATGGAGTTATGATTGCTTTTTCGCAAGCAAGCGGTATTAAAGATGGAATGTCTCAAAATATTACCTTCGATAAGGTGTTAATAAATACAACGGTTAACGAAAAAACGTTTACTTTTCCAACTAACTAATTCATTTAATTTTTTCTAATTATGGTAAAGCAAATTGTTGTTTGTTTTGGTGTTGCTATGGTTTTTGGTGTGCAAGCGCAAAATGAAAAACCCCTAATCGCATCTGAATTTTTTGGCGATCTTAAAGCGCGCCATATTGGCCCGGCACTGATGAGTGGACGAGTTTCTGATGTTGAAATGCATCCCACAAATTCACAAATTGTATATCTTGGTTCTGCCGGTGGTGGCGTGTGGAAATCAATTGATGGCGGAGTGAATTTCACCTCAATTTTTGATAAATATTGCCAATCAATTGGTGTAGTTACTGTTGATCCATCTGATCCCGATAATACAGTTTGGGTTGGTACGGGTGAGGTATGGACTCGGAATAGTGTTTCCATGGGGGATGGAATATATAAAACCGCAGATGGAGGGAAGAATTGGACCAAAATGGGGCTCGAAAAATCCGACCGCATTTCTTCTATTCAAGTGGATCCTAAAAATTCGAATATCGTGTATGCTGGAGTGCTTGGAGCATTGTGGGGAGATAGTCAGGAAAGAGGTGTATACAAAACGATAGATGGAGGTAAAACATGGAATAAAGTTTTCTTTGTGAACGAAAAAACAGGCTGTTCCGAACTTAATATGGATCCGTCAAATTCACAAATATTATATGCGTCTTTCTGGGAATTTAGGCGCACAGCACATTCTTTTAATTCAGGTGGTTTATCAAGCGCATTATATAAAAGTACAGACGGCGGAGCTTCTTGGAATAAAATTCACACTGGTTTTCCTTCTGGTAAATTAGGTCGAATTGCTGTAACGATTGCTCCATCTAACCCACAAATCGTTTATGCAGTGATTGAGTCTGAAAAAGCCGATCAAAAAGGGCTCTATCGATCTGATGATGGTGGCCAAAATTGGAAATTTTTAAACGGTGATTTTGGTCTAACAGTTCGTCCTTTTTATTTCTCGCGGATTACCGTAGATCCTAAAAATTCGGAAATTGTCGTTAAAGCAGGGCTTAGTGGTTCAATTAGTCGCGATGGTGGCAAAACATTTAAAGGGCTTGGTTCTATGCATTCGGATATTCATGATATTGCATTTGATCCAACTAATTCAGATAAAATTTTTGTCGCAACGGATGGCGGATTATACCGAAGTTTAAACAAAGGAACATCCATGGAAATGATTGAAAATTTACCGCTGAGTCAGTTTTATCATGTTAGTGCCGATGACAAAGAACCTTATTTCGTTTATGGCGGTCTACAAGATAACAACTCTTGGTTTGGTCCGTCTGCTAGTCCGGGCGGAATTGAAGCACGCGACTGGGAATTGGTGGGCCAAGGTGATGGCTTTAGGGTTTACCCGCATCCAACAAAACCTCATATTGTTTATTCTGAAATGCAAGGTGCTGAAGCCGTTTGGAGGTTTGATACAAAAGATCAACAATTAAAAGTCATTAAACCCTATCCTGTGTCTGGAGATCCAAAATTGAGATTCAATTGGAATGCAGCTATAACTACAAGCAAACACAATCCGGATCGATTATTAATTGGAAGTCAATTTTTGCATATATCAAATGATATGGGGAATTCTTGGACAAAAATTTCTCCAGATCTTACAACAAACGATAAAACCAAACAAAATCAAGTTGAATCGGGTGGTTTATCCGCGGATAATTCTGGAGCAGAAAATCATTGTACCATTTTTACCATTGCCGAATCTCCTCTGAACGAAAAAGTAATTTGGGTAGGTACCGATGATGGTAATGTTCAGGTGACTCAAGATGGCGGAAAAACCTGGTCAAATGTTACATTGAATGTGAAAGGCTTACCGGCCAATACATGGTGTTATCACATTGAAACTAGCGTATTTGGCGAAGGTGTTGCGTATGCTGTTTTTGACGGGCACACCAAAAATGATTACAGTGCCTATGTCTACAAAACAACTGATTTTGGTAAAACTTGGAATTCAATTACCACCAAAGAAATCTCGACATTTGCTCGGAATATTCAGGAAGACTACAAAAACCCGAATTTACTTTTCCTTGGAACCGAACTTGGTCTGTACATTACTTTAGACGGTGGGATTTCTTGGTCAAAATTTGAAAATAATGTTCCTAGTGCTGCTATTCATTACATGGAAATGCATCTGAAAACAAATGATTTAATTATTGCAACACACGGGCGAGGAATCATTATTTTGGATGATGTTACACCTCTTCAAGCATTGAATTCAGAGATAACAACTAAAACACTGCATTTCTTCGATTCCAAGCCTTTTACCATGAGTGAGAAAAGTTCTTTTGGCGGAACAAGTTCAGAAGTTCAATTTGTAGGTGATAATCCAAAAACAGATGCGCAAATTAAATATGTGCTTCCTAAACGTCATACTTTCGGGAAAATGTCAATGGAAATTTTAGATTTGGATGGAAACTTAATTACTACGCTTCAAGCGGGTAAACAAAAGGGAATCAATACGGTGGAATGGGGTTTTAATCGTCAAGCTCCCAAAGTTGCTAAAGGAAAAACAATCGCCGGAGCTGCTATGTTTGCACCACGAGTGAAAGCTGGAAAGTACAAAGTGCGCATTACTAAAGGAAACGATGTATTTGAGAAAGAAATTGAAGTGCAATATGACCCAAAATCTCCGTTTACCTTAGACGAGCGTACAGCGCAACAAAAGGTAACGCAACAGTTGTTTGATTTTACTCAAAATTTGGCATATTTAGTGTTTCAAATCGATTCATGGGACGCGACAATTGATCAATTCAACGCAAAGAATTCCGCCCCGCACAAATCAGTTCAAAACTTGAATAAGGAACTAGACGAATTACGTGATAAATTGGTGGTAACTAAAGGCGATAATTACGTGGGCGCTGGAGAACCAAAATTGCGCGAGAAATTAGGGGATATCTATAGCTCGATTGGGTCGTATTTTGGAGCTCCTTCATCAACACAATTAGAAAACATTCAAATGCTTAAATCTCAGTTTGATGAGGCCACTAAACAATTCGAAAAGATTAAAATAGGTTCATTAAAGAATTTTGAAAAAGAATTGAGTAAAAATACAACCGTGCTAGCACCAAAAATTAGTTCTTTTGAAGAGTTTATAAAATCGGACAAATAAATCGCCAATGCAAAAACTCTTGATTACATAAGGGTGCGGAGATTATCCAGGTTTAAATGCAGTAATCCGAGCTAGTGTGAAAGCTGCATATTTTTTGGGTGATTAGGAAGTTTTTGGCAGTATTGAGGCTTTCGAAGGAGTTTTGTCCGATCCTCCCAATTTGATTCAATTATCACTTGAAAAGTTACTGGTATTCATGTGAAAGGAGGAACGATTTTACATACTACAACCACAAAAAAAAAATACTGAATCATACTGTTTGTCAAGTAAATGGTGTGTGAGAGTATGAAGATATTTCGGGTTTATTGGTGGAGAAGTTACATGCGTTTATTCTTCCATGCTAAACGGGTCAACGCATGGATCGCATTCATAGCCAAGTGTCGTTCCTAAACAATAAACCATATTTTCAATAACGACGTGAACGTATGCTAAATCAACATACTCATTTATTTCATTCCCCTCTGTATCAACACCTTTGATGTAAACTGAATATTGGTTTTCTCCCACAGATTGGTAATTTACTTCAGTAATCAATACTGCTCTCGGTTCTTCTCCTTCACAGCAGGCACACCATAGAAATACCATTTCTTCACTTTGTAAATACTCCGTGGCTGCAACCGCTTGTTCAAGTGTTAATATTTCTAATTGATCAGCTTTTGCAACGGTTGAAAAAGTTAACGCTATGAATAGGGCAAAAAAGTATTTTAGTATCATAAGAATGAGATTTGAATCAAATTCAGAAATTTATCATGCACAAACTGAACGTTTAATCGAGATTTATCGAATAGAATTTTCGAGTAATTGGCCAAACCAAAAACAATCCTCAAATGAATTATAGAGTGGGGCAGGGGCAATGCGAATAACATTTGGTTCACGCCAATCGGCCACAACTCCTTCCTCGCTCAATTTATCAAATAAGGCTTTTCCTTGCCCATGAACAAGTATGGATAATTGTGCTCCTCGTTGTGATATGTCTTTTGGGGTAATGATTTCGAAAGTACACCGTTCTTTGTTGCGCTCGGAAACATCGGTTATTACAAATTCTAAAAATCCAGTAAGTAAATTTCTCTTTTGTCCAATGCGATCCATTCCAGCTTCATGGAATAATTCAAGAGATGCCAAATGTGCTGCCATTCCCAAAACGGGTGCATTGCTCAATTGCCAGCCCTCAGCTCCTTCCATGGGAGAAAAACCAGGTTCCATTTTGAAACGCGACTCCTTGTTGTGCCCCCACCAACCGGCGAAACGAGGTAATTCAGGCTTATTCGCATGACGTTCGTGTACAAACATCCCAGATACACCTCCCGGTGAGCTATTCAAGTATTTATAGCCACACCAAGCCGCAAAATCAACTCCCCAATCGTGTAACTGTAAATTGATGTTTCCTGCCGCATGCGCCAAATCAAAACCAACAATTGCACCAACGGCATGCCCAGCTTTTGTGATTTTTTCCATGCCCATTAATTGACCCGTATAATAATTTACGCCTCCAATCATTACAAGTGCCAATTCATCCCCTAATTCATCGATTTTTGATAAAATATCTTCTTCGCGAATTAAATACTCTCCCTCTCGCGGTGTAACTTCCACCAAATGATCCATCGATAATCCATGAAATTTGATTTGAGATTCCAAGGCATATTGATCACTTGGAAATGCTTTTGCTTCACATAAAATTTTGGTTCGTTTTCCGCTTGGCCTGTAAAAAGAAACCATCAATAAATGCAAATTGGTGGTGAGCGAATGAGTGACTACTACTTCAATCGGTTTAGCTCCAACGATCTCGGCTGCGAATTCGGATAAATTCTCGTGATACGAAAACCAAGGTCGTTTTCCCAAGAAATGCCCTTCAACTCCATACATGGCCCAAGATTCCAATTCTTCATTAATATATTGAGCTGCTTTTTTGGGCTGGAGCCCCAGTGAATTTCCAGTGAAATAACGAATCGGTTTTTCATGAAACGTTGGGAAATG
>CAMAQX010000102.1 GCA_945860455.1 Lishizhenia tianjinensis | reverse complement strand
GTTCGAGACTTAGAAAATTTAATACATGTTGATACCTTCTCCGAACCATTAAAACAACTCATTGGATTACAAGATCAAGGTGAAATCACCCTTTTAGCGCTGAGCAATTCCAACTTAGTGCAAGCCGATCCTGATCAATTGGGCGTATTAAAAATGATTGAATCAACCAATTGTTTGGTACAAGGACCTCCGGGAACCGGTAAATCACAGGTAATCATTAACACCATAGGAAAGCTAATTGAAGCAAAAAAATCGACAGTGGTGGTGTCTGAAAAACGAGTAGCACTTGACGTGATTCAAAAAAAAATGACGGCATTAGGAATCGGTGGATTTTGTTTCACAACAACCAGTCATTTTTCCAATACGCATTTTATAGTAGATTTAAGAAAAGAATGGAAAAGAATTGAAGATTGTAATATAGAAAAACCCGATTATTTTGGGCAATATACCCTTCAAATTCAGGAGTTACAAAACATACTTAACTTATTGCACCATCCAGGTCTAGCCGGAGGAATTAGTGTTATTGACTTATTGAAAAAAATAGATAATAAAGACAACGATTCTATCCATCCGTATTCTAGTTCATTACCAATCTATGAAGAATGGGATAAGATAAAAAACAGTATTGAATATATTTTAGAGTATAAACTTACAGATCTTATTAAAAACTTAAAAACTGAGTTGATTGAAAAATCATATTTATTTTCGTTAGAATCAAAAATTCAATCGTGGAAACAAGATCTTAAAAAACTTTCCGAAGAGGGAATTAATTTGAATTACCAAAAAATATATGAGCTTACTCGAACGGCCCTCCAATTTTCAAAATTTGAGACACAAATCGCTAAAAAATTTGATTTACAAATCATAAACAATCCAACAAAAAGAAAGAAAATTGAAAAAATTCGGCGAGATATATTAAAACTGAATTCTGAGCTAGAAAAATTTAATTTAGAGAATAATCATTGGATCAAATTACCAAATTTAGAGGAAACAAAAGGGTTAATTGAATTATTTAGCAAGAAAGGAATTATTCAAGGCATAAAACAACGGAAAACTTGGAAATCATGGACCCGGTCGCTTTTTTTAAATCCTAATAGTTCCTTAGAATCAAGATTAAAACAAATAACCCTGCAGAGCAAGAAACAGGAAATGTTATCTGCGGTAGTTCCTTTTGGTTTAGAGACTGAAAATGAACTTGAGGAGGCAATTACTTTTATTCGTTCTATAACGGCAGACGAGGTTCTTTTGTATAATTCTACAACAGCAGAAAAGAGAAAATACTATTGTGATTTACATCCCTTACTAAACAAGCTAATTACCGACTTTCAATTGTATTTTAGGTTTGAAAATGGGGTGGATTTAATCGGTTATTTTAATTTAATGGAACGGAACTTTCATCAGATTTTATTCATTGAATCAAAATTTCAATTAGCCAGTAAAACTATTCCATATTTGCTAAAAAATTATAGTTCAATTTCCGATATGGAATCCGCAGTTTTAAGCAGTGCGTGGTCAAAAGTAAAAATTGATTATCCTCAGTTAATTGATTTTAGCTGGGGAAAATTTCATAAAAAGACGAAACAAGCATCGGCAACAGAACAACTCGAATCCATAAGTTTTATTCAGTTTTTAATACAAGAACAAAAGAGGCAATTCGAGAATTTTCATTCCATACTTCGAACACCGAATCAAAAACTTTCAACAGAAAATAAAGAACTGAAGCAAAAATTAAAAGTCGGTAAACGAATTTTAGTCAAGGAGTTTAGTAAAAGTAGAAATCATACTTCCATTCGATTATTAATTGAATCCGAGGCGCAGATTTGGATCAACTTATTGAAACCAGTTTGGTTGGTGAATCCAGCCCGCATGACGACTTGTTTTCCTTTAAACACCACATTGTTTTCTGTTGCTATATTTGATGAAGCGAGCCAAATACCTTTTGAGCATGCGATTGGAACGTTGCAACGTGCCGAAAGAATATTAATTGCTGGAGACCCTCAACAAATGAGTCCAAGTTCCTATTTTTCCAGCCGCACAGAATCTGTTGATTTATTACATCAAGCAAATTACTATTTACCCAGTCTATTTCTATCCTATCATTATCGTAGTCAGCATCCAGCATTAATTCACTTTTCCAACTCCTTTTTTTATGAAAATAAATTGAGGGCATTTCAACACGCCAAACACGACGGAAACCCACTGAACTTTCAATTTGTAGAAAATGCCTATTTTGAAAATCGAGTAAATACAGTAGAAGCAAAAAAAGTTGCAGCATATATATCATCAAAGATAGATAGTGATAATTCACTCGGAATTGTTGCCTTCTCAGAAACACAACTCGCAAGTATTTACTCATTTTTGCCAATACTTGTACAATCAAAATTGAACGAACGAATAGAATTAGACCAAGTTTTTTTTAAGACTGTTGAAAATGTTCAAGGAGATGAATGTGATGAACTCATTATTAGTTTTGGGTATGGATATACTGAAAAGGACGGCGATTTCTTCATGCGATTTGGCCCAATAAATTTTTCGAATGGTTCTAAGCGGTTAAATGTATTATTTTCTCGTGCTCGTCTAAAAATTACTTTTTTTGCCAGTGTTCGATCTACGGATTTCAAGGTGCAAAGTAATGAAGCCATCGAATTACTAAGAAAATGGTTTGTAATGTTGGAACAACATTCAGAAACGTCCGTGGTGAAGCCATTAATTAGTTCGGTTAAAACTATTGTTGAATCAAATTCAAACATACTAACTATCAATACCTTACTTTCAATTTATCAAGATAGGGAATGGACAATCAACCTAAAGTAGGAAATTAATGTAACCCATTTCATTTTTTCAAGTATATCGTAGATATTAAAAAAGACCAGATGAAAATGAAAAGTTTACTAATTAGCTCCGTTTTACTCGTAGGATTATTTTACAGTTGTGGCGGAGAAAAAGGAGGAAGCCAAAATAGTACTCAAAATACATCAGATTCAAAACCAGCTGTTCCTATAACGGCAGATCCTGTATATGATGAATTTGCCAAAGTTATTTGTGGGAATTATGAAGGTGTTCCTTCAAATGTAGACGCTAGTTACTATAATGCATTTACAAAAACACTTAATCAAAAGTTAATAGAAATTGGGAAAACAAGATTAACTCCTATCACCAATTGGAATGAGGCAAATTTTAAACGAAATTCAAAATCGGATACCACCTCTGTTTTTTATCCGTTTTCTGGAGGTGATTTTTTACACGTAAATTCACTTTATCCCAACGCAAATCATTATGTAATGATGGCCCAAGAATCGGTGGGGTCTATTCCGGATTTTAAAAAAATGGACAAAACGCAAAGCAAAGAGTACATTGAAGCCGTTGATTTTATTCTAAGGGACATATATGCAAAAAGTTATTTCATAACCATGAATATGATCAAAGACACGAAACAATCCCCTGTAAATGGAATGTTACCTGTTCTACTTTGGTCTGTATCCAAAACTGGGCATACTATCATGAATGTTGAAGAAGTACAACTTGATGAAACGGGTAAAAAGACCTTTATACCTTTCAAAACTGGCGCGTCTACGGCAAAGGCTGTGCGAATAACATTTGGCAACAAAGCAACCGGCCAACCAAAAACTTTGACCTATTATTCTTGTGACATTTCCGATACAGGAATTGAAAAAGACAAAGGGTTAGCAGGTGTATTAAAAAACCTTCCTCCTTCAAATTGTTTTGTGAAATCCGCTTCTTATTTAATGCATTATGCGACATTTTCAGCCATTCGTTCGACGGTTTTAGACAAAGCTCTTTATCTCGTTCAAGACGATACTGGAATTCCATACACATACTTCGATAAATCAAAATTCAAAATTGAATTACACGGAACTTATGAGAAACCGATAAAAGATTTTAGTGCTAATTTATTCCAAAAAGACCTAGCTCAAGCCTATACCACAAAAGAATTTGTCGCAAAACTATCTTTTTCTTTGGGGTACCATTGGAATTCTGGTAATCAAAATGAGATGGTTGCAATCAAAAAATAAGGCATGACTTTCAAAAAATATTCGCGTAGCGTAGCCACAAATATGGTTATCGCAAACATGATTGGAACCGGTATCTTTACATCAATTGGATTCCAGGTTATGAATCCACCATATGGGATTCCAGATCCATTTGCAATTATGGTTATTTGGTTTATTGGTGGTGTTTTTGCGTTGTGTGGTGCAACAGCCTATGCCGAAGTGGCAACAACCTTTAAAGAATCTGGGGGAGAATATACGTTTTTATCTAAAATCTATCACCCCATAGTTGGTTTTGCGAGCGGATGGGTTTCAATTATCGTTGGATTTTCAGCGGCAATTGCAGCATTAGCTTTAGCCTCAGGAGATTATTTAATGCCCATAATGAATGAACTATTGGGGTCGAATTTACCAATCTATACTCCTAAAGTTATGGCTATTTTACTAATTATTTTAGTAACACTTATACAGTTAAAAGGAGTTGTAACAGGTGGATTGTTTCAAAATATCATAACCACAATAAAACTCTTGTTTATAGTCGTTTTAATTATTACTCCATTTCTATTTTTGGCTGATTCTGGAAAAAGTCATGTGTCCTTTGCTCCTACTGATGCAAGCTGGAATACGATTTTTAGCTTACCTTTTGCTGGCTCCTTGGTTTATGTAATGTTTGCATATAGTGGGTGGAATTCGTCATCGTACATTGTTGGCAACATGGAAAACCCCAAAAAGAACTTGCCTTTTTCATTAGTCGTTGGTACCGCAATTGTCACATTAGTTTATCTCGCATTAACAGGTGTTTTCATGTACGTTTGCACCTTCGATGAAATGCGTGGTAAAGTTGCGATTGGTAATATAGTTATTGGCAAAGTATTCGGCGACCAGGCAGCTTTGACTTTTGCGGGGTTATTTGCCATTGCGTTGGTATCAGGGATCAATGCTATGTTCATTGCTGGACCCCGAGTTGCACAAAGAATGGGGGAAGACTATCGAATATTTTCTTTTTTGAAGGGACAAAATGAAAAAGGAGCACCCGTAAATGCAATACTTTTACAAACATTAATTTCCATTTGTATCGTTCTACTTTTTGATTTCAGAATGATTTTGCAATACATAGAACTCACCTTATCCCTTTTCTGTTTGTTAACTGTAATTGGTGTCTTCGTAATTAGAGCACGCAAATTAGGAGATGAAACAGCCATAAAAACATGGGGATATCCTTTTACTCCCCTCTTATTTATTGGAGTAACACTTTGGATGATTTTATTTTTTGTTCAAATGGAACCCATGCGGTTGGTATGGACTCTTGTAACAATACTCATTGCTGTGGTTATTTATCTTTTATCACCGAAAAACTCAGAATGAAAATAGTTCTCTTTTCCTTCTTTTTGTTTTGCGTAATTGGATTAGGATTTTCTCAAAAATCAAAAACTGATTTCTACGCATCACTTCTGGGAAAAGATTCATTAGTGGATTATGTGCTGAGAAACCGTGATAAATTCCATCTGCAGTTTATTGTTACGGATATTGAACGTGACGAGGATGGCAATGAATTATTCCATACGTATGATTTTAGCACGAATGAGTATTTCTATCCGGCAAGCATGGTAAAACTTCCAACTGCAATTGCTACCCTAGAGATGCTAGACTCCATGCAAATACCAAGGGAGAGCTATATTAAAATGAATAGAGATGTGTTGTGTGGGTCAAGTACCTTTGCAGAACTCACTCAAAAACGGAACATCCCTATTAGTTTAGCGCTGGAAGATATGCTATCTATTAGTGACAACAATTATTACTCCTTGTTTTTTCATGTTGTAACTCCACGAAACTTAAATCATTTTTTAATGAAACATGAATTAAATAACTCAATGATTTATAGTAGTTTTTCGGGTTGTCCTAGAGGAAAAGATGTTACAACTAATTCATATTCAATTTTCAATTCAGCTGGAGAAAAGCAATTCTATCAAAAGGAAACGAAATTAGATTCGATTGATTACATGCATCGACTCCCTTACAGTGCTTCAAAACTTGTCGGAAAACATCAACTGGAAAATGGAAAAAAAATTGATAAGCCCTACAATTTTAATTATCATTTAGACTATCCTTTAAAAGATATTCATTCAACGGTTTTTCGATTGGTTTTTCCACAACATTTCAATTCAGGTGAACGATTTCAACTTTCCTCAAATTCACGAAAATTTTTACTTAAATGCATGGGGAATTTTCCTCGTGAAATGCAAAATAAAACCTATCACAATCAAATTCAATTTCCCGACAACTACTACAAATATGCGATAATTGGAAATAAGCCCGAGTTAGCTTCAACTGATCGATATCGAATTTTTAGTAAAATTGGAATTGCTTATGGATTTGTTACAGAATCAGGGTATGTTGTTGATTTTATAAATCAAAAAGATTTTCTTTT
This sequence comes from Lishizhenia tianjinensis, assembly GCA_945860455.1. GTDB lineage: Bacteria > Bacteroidota > Bacteroidia > Flavobacteriales_D > Crocinitomicaceae > UBA952. The sequence goes on along the minus strand of CAMAQX010000102.1, from coordinate 1,949 downwards.
TTCTGTGAGTATGTATGCCAATGCAGATGATATAGTGAATGATGGGACATACGAATATGAAAAAATTGCACGCCCTTTTATTGCTAATTTTACGCGACTTGTTCAGGATCAATTAACAAAACCAACGGAAAACTCATCGCTTTATTCATTCGACTATTTTCAAATGATCCGAGAAATTATGGAACGTAATTAAGCTTTCTGGAATTTTTTGTATTGTTTCTGTACTTCTGTACGTATTCCATAAAAATAGTTGCCACTTGGATACCCAGAGGCATTCAGACGAATGATGTGGCCTCCTTGATCGAATTCTCTCGCTGCAAGTTCTTCAACTACCTGCCAATCTTGGCTTAGGATTTCAAAAGTTACATGGGTTTTAGCGGGTAAAATGAAATAAAATTCTACCTCATCAACCACCTTATGAAGCTCCAAATCATATAAAATACAATAATCTTCTGGCTTAATTCTGTTTTTAGAAAAATGCCGTAACAATCGCATGTAAAGGACCACTCCTATAAAAATTAATAATGTTACAGTTAGGAAGGAAGTCCAAGATTCGAGTTGCATGATTGAAGTATTAAAAAGCTGTAAACAAAATTACGTGATTTTTTTAAAGGAGACTGATATATCAGCGTTTATTCCCCCGTTTACGCTTTTTTTTCTTTTTTCCATAAATAGATTCAGGAAGCAAGGGGTTGTTTTTTTTTGAAGACTTATATTTGTTCTGCTTTACTCGATCTGGAGTTTCCACTTGTCGCTCAGATTCAGGCGTTCTTGCAACATGTTTAAATTCATTTGTTTCATCCATTTCCTCTCCTGGATTTTCCCATTTATTTTTTACCCTGTGTCTTTTTAATTTACCCTTGCGATCTTGTGTCATGATCGTTAGATTTTTATCCCCTTCCGGATTGACTCCAATGACATCTTCCATTAAATGCCAGCCATCGCTTTTCCAAGAATAAGAATCATAGGAGAAATCGGGGATATAAAAAGAATAAATGCCTTTCAAATTTGGAGCTTCTGGAATCAGATGATCAAACATGATACGTTTATATTTTGTTTCATAAGTCATGTTCATGAGGGCACTTTCCGAATATTCAAAATAGACACGATTTAATTTTTCCTTTTGGTTTTTAAAAATCGGTGCGCCAATCTTAACTGATTTCCCTGAAAAAACGAGTGCATCTATGATTCTTATATTGCTACTTGGATTATTCCCGTCCCATCCCAGTAGGGTATAATAGGTTTTCGAACCAATTTTACGAACGATTACATCTACGTATAAAGCTCCATACCAATTTGCTGGATCAATCACTTTAGACACGCGTTGATTCATTGGATCTTCATTATCCTTTAATTCATGTACTGTATTTATTTTACCAGATTCTTTCCGGACAATGAATCCAAAATACTGATACGTTCCGTCAAATGAATTATTTATTACCCATGTAAAAAGTCGAACTTTGTTATCTGAACTTGTAATTTCTTTGATTCCTTTTTTCATTTTGAGTGAATCAAACGGAAATACAAATGATTCTTTATTCTGCAAAACGGTTTTAAATTGAGTCCGAAATTGATCATTGGAACTAATTTTTTCATCAAAAGTCTCTTGTTTTTTTACCTCTTGGTAAAGTTGAATTAATTTAGATTCAACTTGAGATAATGCCTGTTGAGCACCTGCCGTTTGGTAAAAGAAAAAACAAAAAATTAAAAGGGATAAAACTCTCATAAATTATTGAACGTCACGCAAAACATAAAGTTACTTTTAAAAATTAAATTAAGGGAATAAAAAACTTCAAAAATCAAATTTTGTATAGTGGAAATTCTTTTAAAAGTAGTTTGAGTTTCGTACATTTGTAAGAATTTATATCTTAAATAGATTCAGATGTCTTTACAAAATTTAAATCAAGTTATTGAAGGGTTGACATATGACGATGTATTGCTCTCACCAG
>CAMAQX010000101.1 GCA_945860455.1 Lishizhenia tianjinensis | reverse complement strand
ATTGATAAGCAGACACTTCTGTCTTTGGTGCTGATTGTTAGTATGGTTCTTATTAACATCAGTGCGGGCAGACAGTTTTGAACTCCGAAATGGCCACTTCGCCAAACTGCAAAACATTAGAAAAAACCCACATTTTTAAAATGCACCAGTCAAAATAGCTTTATACTTCAAGCCGTTTAATTGCTGCAGAAACAATTCCGCAAACCGCACAGCATTTTCATTATCAATAAATTCTACTAGGCGGCGCATCTGAATTTGAAACCGATTTAGAAGACCCAGGTAACTCATTTTACTGGATATTTAATTACATGAATACTCTAAATTCGTAGCCCGTTTTCACTCAATAATTCCTATATTTATGAACTAATTAGCGTTAGTTTTTTCACAGACTGTCGTTAACGGAAACCTCAAAAAAAGACGACACAGCAAGAAAAAAACTAACGAAATGGACAGACGACATTTTATAAAACAATCAACCTTATTCTCAATTGGCGGACTTTTAATTCCTCCACTATTTCTATCTGCTTGCAGAAAAGAAGCTTTATTGGAAGACATAAATTATGATGGGAAAGTTTTTATTATTGGAGCAGGTGTTGCCGGCCTATATGCTGCATACATTTTAAAATCGAAAGGAGTGGATTTTCAGATTTTAGAGGCTTCTCCAAATTACGGCGGAAGACTTGTTAAGCTGTCAGGTTTTGCCAATTTCCCTATTGATACAGGCGCACAATGGTTACATGGTAAAAACAGTATTTTGGGCGATTTGATTAATAAGACAAACACAAAAATCACTTTAGACGATAGTGAAATAAAATATTGGTTCAATAATCAATTGGTGAATTCTTTACACCAAAACACCGATATTTTTGAAGGCGATGATTTGCCCGATATTTCATTTAAAGACTATGATTTGCAAAAAGGATTGGGAAACGAGTATAAATACATTGTAGAAAACATTGCCGGAGACCAAGGTGCAGCCGCTTCTCGTCTTTCTGTTTTTGGGAACAACGAAGACGAAGAAAATTGGAACGCTGGGGACGATGATTTTAAATTTCAAGAAACATTTTTTGATTTAATTGATACGCAAATTGCAAATCAAGTAAAGGATAATATCCTACTCAATACTATTGTATCTAAAATTGATTATTCTCAATCAACAATCCAAATAACAGACAGTTACAACAATTCATACAACGCTGACAAGGTGATAATTACCGTTGCTATTCCAATTCTAAAATCGGCAGACATTCAATTTATTCCCGCATTACCTAACGAAAAAGTAACTGCATTTTCAAAAATAGGTATGGATGCAGGTATGAAAGTGTTTCTAAAATTCAGCTATAAGTTCTTCGATCAAAATATAATTGGTGGGTCAATTTGTGCAGCTTATGCCGATGACAGCATAGGCAAAGCGCAAAACGATAACGTATTGCTTGCATTTATTATGGGTGAACAAGCCGAATATTTAACTTCTTTAGGAAGTGACACAGCGATAACAACAGCATTACTTCAAGAGTTTGACACAATGTATAACGGACAGGCAACTTCATCATTTGTTGCATCGCATGTTCAAAACTGGACAACCAATCCATTCGTAAAAGGAGCCTACTCTTACAGTACTATTGGCATGGGAGACGCACGAAAAATTGCAGCTCAACCAATAAACAACAAATTATACTTTGCTGGTGAAGCAATGAATACAAAATTTTTACTCGTTTTGAATCGATTAAATAATTGATTTATTAAATGTTAACTGCTGTAATGTTTGGTTTCAATAAGCTCGATTTTTTCTACTTTACAACACGAATAAGGTGAAATGTCCATACCTTACTCTTCTAAAATGAATGGCTAAACTCTTCATTTAAACATTTGCGGGTTTAAAAACGTTTTATTTTTTTGAGGTCCCATGGCGTATACCCTTAAAATATTAGCAGTAGTTCTCACATTAACAACTGACTATAAACAATAGAATATTATGACTAAACTAATTAATATCGACTTTTCAAAAATCTTGGAAAAACTTTATCAAAAGCTTCTTTCAAAAAAAACTAAAGATAAGAGTGAACGAGTTATCTTATGGATTGCTTTGATGAGTTTTATAATTCACTTATTAATTATTGGATTGATACATTTTAATATTATTACCATTAATGAACCATCAAACTTATTAAAAAATCCTATCGCTGCTATTTACACTCCTTTTTCTTTTGTCTTGGTTTACGAGGTATATCTTTTAATTTACTACCTCCCTAGATCAATTTCTACCTACATCTCAAAGCAATATGAAATTATTGCACTTATCATTATCCGACGATTGTTCAAAGACCTTTCAGATTTATCATTTTCGTCTAATTGGTTTAACATTAAAAATGATTTGCAGTTTACCTATGATTTATTAGCATCGGTCTTATTATTCTATTTAATTTATCTATTCCATGTTCAACGAACCAGAGTTTTTAGGACTATTAAAAATAGCGAAAACCATTTTTCAAGTATTTCAAAATTTATAACCGCAAAAAAATGGATAGCTTCAGCCTTAGTTCCTATATTATTAGTGATTGCAATATATTCATTCTTAAACTGGAGTATTGGTATCTTTCAACCAATTGAAGGCAATGCTATTTCATTCAAGAATATCAATAATATTTTCTTTGAACAGTTTTTCAGTATTCTGATTGTTGCTGATGTAATATTATTGTTATTTTCATTTTTCCACACAGACGAGTTTCACAAAGTTATTCGAAATTCAGGGTTTATTATTTCAACTATATTGATTCGAATTTCTTTTTCTGTTAGCGGTATCATTAATAATATACTGATTGTTTCTGCTGTTTTATTTGGACTTTCAATGCTTTTTATACACAACAAATTTGAAAAGAAGATAGCAGAAGAAATTCAAGAAAGCAATGAAATTGAAGAATAAAAAAACAATGAATGGAAATCCTGTGTAATTAATCTATTAGGAAATGATATAGGAACAGATAGCATTCAAGAATCTCTCTAAATGTTCACACTTTACTTGTAAGGTTTGTTCATTCAACCTTAAAATAGAACTATTCTTTTCAGAAGAAAAATAGTAATGAATAACCAAACCAATAAAGCTCCATCGTTCAAGCCTAACAGCAAAACCGAAGAAAAATTCATAAAATAAAAAATTCATAAAAATTTAACCTTTAATTATTCAGCTTGTTAACTGAAGGACTTACTTTTATGCATGCGAATTCTACTCACATCTATCCTAGCGCTAATGATAGCCCAAAGCTGGGCACAAACAAGCGTATCCCCTAATGAATGTATAGCTCCATTTTACCATGGGATAGCCTCAGGTGATCCACTATCCGACCGGGTAATAATTTGGACAAGGGTAACTCCGTTAGATTTTAACAATCCAATCTCTGTAAATTACAAAGTTTCGTTAGATTCAACATTCAATAATGTAGTTTCCCAAGGAAATTTTCAAACAGATTCAACAAAAGATTTCACAGTGAAAATTGATGTAATTGGTTTACAGCCCAACACTTTTTACTACTATGAATTTGAATATAATGGTTCGTACAGTGCTGTAGGAAGAACGAAAACAATGCCCGTAGGCGATGTTGGAAATTTACGCTTAGCCATCGTTTCTTGTGCTAACCTTGAAGCAGGTTATTTCAATGTTTACGATGCTATTAACGCACGAAATGACGTGGATGCAGTATTAATGCTAGGTGATTACATCTACGAATACGAGACAGGAGGCTATTCTCCAAATGCTGCAATTGACCGGACATGGCAACCAGATATTGAAATAACAGATCTTTCAGACTATCGCCTAAGATATTCAAGTTATCACATGGATTATGCGCTGCGTAAATTACATCAAAACTTTCCATGGATTTGTATTTGGGACGATCACGAAACAGCCAACAATGCATTCAAAGATGGTGCAGAAAACCATACCACTGATGAAGGAAATTGGCAAGACCGAAAAGACAATGGCAAACGAGCATTTTTTGAATGGCTACCTATTCGACCAAAAGCAACTGGAAACACACAAATATTCAGATCTTTTGAATTTGGTAACCTTGCCAATATTATCATGTTGGATACGCGGCTTGAAGGAAGAGATGAACAAGCTGCTTTTGGCAGCGCAACCCTAACTGATACTGCACGAACCATCCTAGGTCAAGAGCAATTTAATTGGCTAAAAGATGAATTAAGTACGAGTACACAAGCATGGAAAATTCTAGGAAATCAAGTAATGATGGGTGAAATCACCGCCTTGGGTACACCTATTAACAATGATGGATGGGATGGATATCCGGCGGAAAGAACTCGCTTGTACAATCACATTCAAACAGAAACAATTTCTAATTTCGTTGTAGCAACAGGTGATATTCATACAAGTTGGGCATTAAACCTTGAAAACGGAAACTTTCCAGTGGGGGTTGAATTTGTTACTCCAAGCGTAACTTCTCCAGGAATTCCTCTAAACGTTGGTGGACTTTTAACTTTTGAAAATCCGCATTTGAAATATGTAGAATTAACTAAAAAGGGATTCGTTATTTTGGATGTTACCCCTCAAAAATTACAAGGAGATTGGTATTATGTAAATACAATTGATGAAACAAATTACAGTAATAGTTGCCAAAAATCCTTTTATACAAATAGTGGAAGTAGTACGTTAATTGAAACAAATACACCATCGATAGGACATGGTGCCTTTAATATTCCACTCATGACATCGTGTAGTAGATTTTCAGGACTTGATAATGGATACAATTATAATGTGGTAGGTGTTTACCCAAACCCAACAAAGGATTTAATTACCATTCAAACGCTTGGAACAGATGCTTCAAAATATCAGTGGTCTATTATCAATTCAGAGGGAAAAATTCAAAAAATAACTCCCTTAATTCACACGAGTCCTGAAGGAAGCATATTGTTTCAGTTCCCCGTAAAGTCCCTCCCATCTGGCCTTTATTATATTCAGAACCTGAAATCTCCTAAAGAAAACAGTATTCGATTTATTAAAGGTTAACATTCTCACGAAGGGGGGAGAACTTGGATGTCAATTGGATAATTGCTTAAAAGAAATCAACACCTGGTTAATAATCCCTGCACATTCGCCTTTAATCATTACTTTTGAATTCAGTCACAAAAATAGATTTGTGTATCTGAAAAATGTGTAGTGATGATTGTTTGTATTGCAGAGAAACCAAGTGTAGCAAAAGATTTAGCAGAAATTTTAGGTGCAAAAATCCGAAAAGATGGGTTTTATGAAGGAAATGGGTATCAAGTTACCTGGACATTTGGTCATTTGTGCACCTTGAAGGAACCGCATGATTACAATGAAAAATGGAAATCGTGGCGTTTAGAAAGCTTACCCATAATTCCTGAATCATTTGGAATAAAAATCATGGATGACACTGGTGTGAAGAGGCAATTTGGTGTCATTGAATCTTTGGTAAAAGCTGCAGAATCCGTTGTGAATTGTGGAGATGCAGGACAGGAAGGTGAATTAATCCAGCGCTGGGTACTACACCTTGCAAAATGTAAAGTTCCTATCAAACGCTTGTGGATTTCATCTCTCACTGAAGAAGCAATACGAAAAGGATTTCAAGATTTGAAAGAATCCAAAAATTACGATCGTTTATATGAAGCGGGAAGGGCTCGAGCAATTGGAGACTGGCTACTAGGAATAAATGCCACGCGATTATTTTCAACAAAATTTGGCAAAGGAACTACCGTTTTATCCATCGGAAGGGTACAAACCCCTACCCTAGCATTAATTGTTCAACGACAAAAAGAAATAAATACATTTCAACAAGACGAATATTGGGAGTTAAAAACAATTTACCGGGACACTGAGTTTTTGTGCCAAATCAACCGATTAAAAACAAAAGATAAAGCAGAAAAAGGATTAGAATACCTGCTAAATAAACCTTTTGAGATCACCTCATTTGAACAAAAAGAAGGTAAAGAGGGAAACCCTAGACTGTTTGATTTAACGGCCATTCAGGTTGAAGCAAACAAGAAAAAAGGATATTCAGCGGAAGCTACGTTGAAGCATGTTCAAAGTTTGTATGAAAAGAAGTTAGTTACCTATCCTCGTGTTGATACGACTTATTTGTCCGAAGATCTTCATCCAAAAATACCGGGGATATTAGGAAATTTGGAAGAATATAGCTCATTCACAAAAATCTTACTTGACAAACCTTTACCAAAAAGCAAACAAATTTTTGATGACAAAAAAGTGAGTGATCACCATGCCATCATTCCAACTGGAGTAAAACCTGGAGCATGGACAATGGATGAAAAAATCATTTACGACATGATTTGTCGGCGTTTCATCGCTGTATTTTATCCGGAATGTAAGGTTTCAAACACAACGGTTCTTGGAAAAGTAGACGAATTAGTTTTCAAAACCACGGGTAAGCAAATCTTAGATCCAGGTTGGCGGGTTTTGTATCAGCAGGACAAAAAGGAAGACGAGGAAAAGCAAACGGAGGAAGAAAAAACCTTACCTATTTTTCTGGAAGGAGAAAGTGGACCGCACGAGCCATTTATTCACCAAGGAAAAACATCGCCTCCTAAACCGTATACTGAAGCAACGCTACTCCGAGCAATGGAAACTGCAGGAAAACTAGTAGAGGACGAAGAAATGCGCGATATGCTTAAATTAAACGGTATAGGCCGACCATCGACACGAGCAAACATCATTGAAACCTTGTTCAAACGCAGGTACATTGAGAAAAAGAAAAAGAATATTATTGCGACTGAAACCGGAATTAATCTAATTGACACCATTCAAAATGAATTACTCAAAAGTGTGGAATTAACAGGGCAATGGGAGCGTAAAATCAGACTGATTGAAAAAGGAGAGTTTGAATTAGCAACCTTTAAATCGGAGTTGATTCAAATGGTTCGTGCATTGACAGATCAAGTTATTTTTAACTCCAACGGAAAACAAATTAATTAACGGAAATTAATACATTGAAAAACAATAGATTAAAGGTTTTTTTTAAAAGAAAATAACAAAAACAGAATCCACACACTTGTTGAATCGATTTTATACTGTATATTTGCACCCTTAAATTTAATGATTCCTTAGCTCAGCTGGTAGAGCAATACACTTTTAATGTATGGGCCCTGGGTTCGAATCCCAGAGGGATCACAGAAAACAACAAAACCCCTTGATTATCAAGGGGTTTTGTTGTTTTTAAAGAATGGAGTTGACTTAAAGATGACCAAAACCAACTGGGTCATTAATGGGTCATTATTATTCTTGAAGTTCTATTAAAAGACGTAAATCCATATCTTAGGATTGCATAAATACTGAAAATTAAAAATGAAATATTGCTTTTTTTCTTAAATTTAATTTCTATAGTTCAAACAATTTTGTGCTTCAATTTTACACTATCTCGCGATTATTCCAATACTTTTACCCTATTGATATCATTGTAACAATATATATCAAGTTGGATCCAAACGAAATTGAAATTAAAATACTCTAATCTGGTTTTGGACATTACGAATTTCAGTTGATTTAATGAACCAAGTTTCATTTTAAAGGAGTAATTTTAAACTAAAAAAAATGGCATTAAATAAGCAATTATCCCTCGTGTTTTTTTTCGTTTCAGTCCTTTCATTCGGTCAAAACTACACCTCCTATCTCACCGGAAACTCAACGGATTTAGTAACAAGTCCTACAGGTGGGATTTGCCTAATGGGTGGCGCTAGCGAAGATGATAATGCCATGAAATGGTTTTTAGAACGCGCAAATGGTGGAGATGTATTGGTGTTGAGAGCTACTGGTGCTGATGGATATAATGATTATTTGTATACTAACTTGGGTATTACTGTAAACTCTGTTGAAACAATCGTTTGTAACAACATTAATGCTAGTTCGGATGCATATGTCATAGATAAAATCAATCAAGCTGAAGCGATTTGGTTTGCGGGTGGTAATCAATGGACTTATATTAGTTATTGGAGAAATAGTCCTGTAAGCGAAGCCATCAATCTAGCAATTCAACAAAGAAATATTGCGATAGGCGGCACAAGTGCGGGGATGGCAATACAAGGCAAGTATTATTTTTCAGCTGAAAATGGCACAGTAACCTCTAGTGCAGCAACGGCAAATCCATTCGCCAGTACCATGACTGTTGATTCAACATCATTTATTCAAAATACTGTATTGCAAAGGGTTATAACAGATACACATTTCGACAGCCCAGATCGAAAAGGACGTTTAGTTTCATTTTTAGCAAGAATTTACACAGATTTCGGAATCTCAGGATATGCCATCGCTTGTGATGAATATACAGCCGTTTGCATTGATACCGTTGGACAAGCGCGTGTATTTGGTGGTCACCCTACTTATGATGACAACGCCTATTTCGTTCAGTTGAATTGTGAAGCACCCAATCCTGCACCAGAATCTTGCACCCTAGGAAATCCATTAACATGGGACCTAAATGGTCAAGCAGTTAAAGCATTTCAAGTAAAGGGTGATG
>CAMAQX010000100.1 GCA_945860455.1 Lishizhenia tianjinensis | reverse complement strand
CTAGTGGTGACAGATGTGATCCAGAATGTAATGTGCCAAGGTGGTTCAGGTTCCGTGAATATTACTATTTCAGGAGGCGTTGGTCCCTACAATGTTGTATGGAATGGATCTGTAAATGCTGAAGATTTACTTTCAGTTAATGCTGGAACATATAATGGATTAATTACCGATGCCAATGGGTGCCAAGCGACAATTCAATCTGTAGTTCAAAATGATTTTGCGATACAACCTACTATATCAAATGTTACCGGAACGTATCAACTGACTTGTGCGGTTACAGTGATTAACTTACAAGTGAATAATGCAACAAGTTATACTTGGAGTGGTGGATTATCCGCAGGATCAATAAATAATTCATTCAATTCTCCTGATACCTATTTTGTGGATGTTTTAGATGCCCACAATTGTCCAAGTCAGTTAAGTGCTACCATCACTCAAAATATCAATCCACCAACTCCAGGAATTAATAATATTTCAAATAATTTAATTTTAACTTGTTCAAATCCTACTATTAATGTTCAAGCAACGGGAGGTGTGTCATACCAATGGTCAAATGGTTTAAGTAATGCGGCAAACCAATCATTGACGCAACCAGGAACGTATACAGTAACCGTAATAGGTTCTAATTCTTGTACAGCAACCTCTTCAATTACGATTACTAGCAATCAAACTGCACCAACAGCAGTGATTACAAATAATACAGGGTCAACAGTTTTACATTGTAACCAATCACAAATAAATGTCACAGCATCAGGTGGTGTTTCTTATTTATGGAGTAATGGTTTAGGAACGAATCCAACGGTAAATCTTACAGCAGGTGGAACCTACACAGTTACTGTTATTGGAGCAAATGGATGTCCAGACACAGAAATAATTACAATTAATCAATTACAAAATCCAACCGTAACAGTTAGTGCAATTACAATGTGTGCAGGAGGAACAGGAACGTTAACGGCCGTTCCGTCTACTCCGGGAGGAACATTTGTTTGGACACAGTTCCCTAGCAATGTACAATTACCAAGTAATGCATCATCAGTCATTGTTTCTCCAACTACGAATTCAATTTATAATGTTCAATATTTTGATATTTACAATTGTCCAAGTAATACTTCAATGGCGAATGTGACTGTTAATCAAACGCCAGTAGCGAATATAAGCGGTACTTCCACGATTTGTTCAGGAAATACAGCCATATTAACTGCAAATTCTTCTTTAACTGGTGCAAATGGATTTTATACTTGGAATCCAATAACGAGTTCATCTCAAACTGTTTCAGTTACACCAATGACCAGTACAAATTACTCGGTGATATATACATTGAACGGTTGTCCATCAGCAGCAGCAAATCACTTGGTTACGGTTTATCAAACTCCTGTTGTAACTGTTAATAATGTTGGTATTTGTACGGGAGGTCAAGCAACATTAACTGCAAATCCTGATATCGCCGGTGGAACATATTCATGGAATACATTCCCAACTCCAGCAACGACCCAAAGTATTACGGTTCAACCATCAAGTACGTCAACGTTTACAGTCGTATATACATCCCCGAATAACTGTCCAAGTCAATCTGCTACAGCTACAGTTACCGTTACTGATGTTCCATCGGTTGTTCTAAACGACATCAATGTTTGTGAAGGTCAATCTGGTAATTTAACAGCAGTACCATCAGTTCCTGGAGGTGTATTTAGTTGGACGCCTGGTGGAATGGGCTCAGCTACCTTAGCTGTAACTCCTGATTCCTCGATGAATGTTTCAGTAGTTTATATTTTAAATGGTTGCCCAAGTATTTCAGATACGGCTTTTGTAACAGTTATTAATACTCCATCTGTTTCAATTGCAGATACAGCAATATGCGCCAATCAAACAGCTACTTTAACAGCGATTCCTTCAACTCAAGGTGGTACATTCTTGTGGTCAACAGGAGGAACAACCTCTTCAATTAATGTAAACCCAACCTCTACAAGTTTATATAGTGTAACATACTTTGATAATGGATGTGCTAGTCCAACTGCATTTGCTACTGTGACGGTTGATCCAATTCCTGTGGTTTCGTTTGATGTTGATATTACAGAAGGATGTTTACCTTTAACCGTTAATTTGACAAATACTACATTGAATACAACCAACTGTACTTGGAATATTGAAAATAATGGAGTTTTAAATGAATGTGGAGAATTAAGTTATACCTTCCAAACAGCAGGTTGCTATGATATTTCGTTGACAACGGATTCGCCAAACGGATGTACAAACACATTAATGTTATCAGATTTAATTTGTGCTTATGCATCACCCAATGCAGATTTCTCACTTTCAGCAACTGAATTAAATGTGAGCGATCCTATTGTAACAATCAACAATAACTCAACCGGTGCCGTAGATTATATATGGAATTATGGCGATAACACAACTGATACATCTATTTATAACCCAGAACCCCATTTATTTGAGGGTTATTTAGATAGTATGTATACAATTTCCTTGATTGCAATCTCAGAAAACGGTTGTGTTGATTCCATGCATCAAATCATTACCTTTAATGATGATGTGACTATTTATGCACCAAACTCATTTACGCCTGACGACGACGGATTAAATGATATTTGGCTCCCTGTAATTTCATCGGGTATTAATACAAATGCATATCAATTAAGAATATTTAATCGATGGGGACAAGAGTTTTTTGCAACCAATAATATTTTGCAAGGTTGGGATGGAACATATTTGGGAGATAAAGTTCAAGATGGCACCTATAGTTTCCAAATGACCTATAGCAAATCAGGTCAAACAAAGAAAAATGTTATTGTAGGTCATATCAATCTTATTCGATAGATTGGAATGATTCTTGAAAATAAAGCGGAAAATTAAATATGAATATTCAATTTTCTAATGTCATCCCTGAACCATTATCCTCTATTCACCACAAATCAGGTAGTCTTTGGAGTGCGGATTTCTCAGTACAATCTGGTGAAAAAATTATATTAAATGCCGCAAGTGGAAAGGGTAAAACTACTTTCACACATTTATTATTGGGGATCCGTAATGATTATTCAGGGTCTATTTTTTTTGACGGGAAAAATATTGAGTCAATCATGTTGGACGAATGGGTGCTCATTAGAAAAAATAAAATTGCCGTTGTTTACCAAGATTTACAGCTATTTTCAGAGTTGACAGCTTTTGAAAATGTTATTGTTAAAAATCAATTGACACAAGGTTTAACAATCAATGAGATTGAATTTATGTTCGAACAAGTTGGATTGATTGATAAAAGAAAACAAATCGTAGCCACTTTGTCTATGGGGCAAAAGCAACGCGTGGCAATAATTCGAGCTTTATGTCAGCCTTTTGAGTGGTTGATTTTAGATGAGCCTTTTTCTCATTTAGATAATGAAAACAGAGAAATTTGTTTTAAAATAATTTCTGAAAGTTGTTCTATGAATAATGCCGGAATGATTTTAACATCATTAGACGAAATGGATATTTCAGATTTTGATAAACAGCTAAAACTTTAGTCATGCTGAAGAAATTACTTTTTCAACATCAAGATAAAATTCAATACAATATTGCAATTGTAGGGTCAGTAATTGGTATTTTATTTTTAATTACTTCTGTACATTATTTAATACGCGTCAATGAATTTGGTCAAGGACAAGAAATACTTGGTCCAAATACTATGATTATACAAAAGAAAGTGAGTAACTCATCTAGTTTGAATCTTTCAAAAACAGACTTTAGCTTAGATGAAATCAATCGATTTAAACAAGAACCTTTTGTAAGTGATGCTCAGGCGGTAATTTGCAATAATTTTAATGTACTTTTTTTAACAGATGACTCATTGGTGCCTAAATTTAGTTCTGATGTTTTTTTACAAACCGTAAATACCAAATTTCTCGATGTTAAAACTAAAGAATGGGTTTGGAATGACGGAGATACTGTTGTGCCAATGGTGATGCCTAGAGATTTTTTGGTTATGTTAAATACCTTCATGAGTGCAAGCGGTATTCCACAAGTTTCTGAGGATTTAGCTAAACAAATAAAATTTAAATTAAGACTTTCAAATGATAAAAAACGAGAATTTGTTTGGGCTAAAATTGTAGGTTTCACGAATGAAATACCTTCTTTATTGGTTCCTGAATCATTTATGAATGCTTCAAATGAAAGATTTTCAACAGGAAAACAAAGTAAAATCACGAATGTCATGATTTCTTCTAAGGAAGGTGAATTTGGAAGAATGGAGGAGTTTTTGAATGAGCGTGGTCTTGAATCAAGAAAATCTCAAGTGGTTATTGGCAAATTAAAAAGTATTGTGAGCACATTATTTATGGTTGTTCTCATAATTTCGATAATTACAGTGATTGTATCGGGTTTGGTTTTAATTCAATACCTACAATTGTTGATAGCTAACAATAAATATTCTATACGTACACTGTTGCGTATTGGTTATCAACCAAGTAGCTTAATTCGTGTTTTTATTATTTATTTCATCCAAACATTTGGGATTTTAACTTGTACAAGTTTTGCGTTATTTTACCTTGCTAAATTTATTGTTGACGACCTGTTCGCTGCTGGAGGATTCTTACTAAATGAATCAATTTCCATGTTAAGTGTATTCGTTGCATTCATATCATTTTGTATTTTTGCGCTTGCCAGCTATTATGTTGCAAAGCGTAAAATAAGTAAAGAGTTTTAATCGTTAATAAAATGTTAAATTTTAAACTATTCATGCTTCATTTCGTCATTAAGAACAGATCAATTCAATTACTATGAAATTCATTATCCTTTCTTTAGTTTGCTGTTTTACAATATCTTGTAATGCTCAAAAGTTGAGATTTAAAGTTACCGGCCCAAAAGATTCAACCGTTTTTTTAATAAAATATTATGGTCAAAAGTTGTTTTATGCTGATACAGCTGAAATGAAAAATGGGTATGTAGAATTTGATGGAAAAAAGCAACAGTCCGGTATTTTAGGGTTATATCTTCCAGATCAAAAATTCTTTGAATTTATTTATAATAACGAGGAAGTGAGTATTGAGACTTCTGGGCCAGACTATACGGGTAATTTAAAAGTTAAAAAATCAGAAGAAAACGCCATTTTTATTCCTTATGTTAAGTTTATTGGAAGTAAAAAGTCTGAAGCGAATAAATTGGGGGAACAACGTACTAAAATTAAGGAAACAGATCCTGCTTATAAAGCATTAGGTGAACAAATTGACCAAATTAATAAAGAAGTAGAAGATTATCAGTTAGCCCTGATTAAAAACAACCCCGATAAATTAGTTGCTAAAATAGTAAAAATGTCCCGCGAAGTTGAAGTCCCTGAAGCTCCGAAAGATGCGAGTGGTAAAGCATTAGATCCTGATTTTCGTTTCAAATATTATCGAACTCACTATTGGGATAATGTAGATTTGAAGGATGATCGTTTGGTGAATAATCCCGTTTTTCATAACAAAATGGAATTTTATTTTACAAAAATGATGGTACAGCATTGGGATACGGTTATATATTATTCCTATGATTTTTGTGATAAATTAAACCCTAAATCTAAAGTGTTTGAATATGTTGTGGGTTGGGTCACTTCCAATTATGGAAAGAGTCAAATAATGGGGATGGACAAGGTTTATACCTACATGAGGAATCGGTATTATTGTTCTAAAAATTCGGAGGGGAAATCTCCAGCCTTTTGGGTGGCTGATGATAAGTTTGAGGATTTATGTGGTAAGATTAAAACTGAGATGAATTTGGTTATGGGTGTTTGTCCTCCAAATTTAATTTTAAAGGATTCTACGGATTCAAAATGGGTTAATTTACACCAAGTTGCTGAATCGGCTGAATACACTGTTTTGTATTTTTGGGATCCAGAATGCGGTCATTGTAAAAAGACAACGCCTAAATTACAAACCTTGTATGAAAAGAAATTTAAAGATCGAAATATAGAGATTTTTGCCGTTGGTAAAGCAGTTGGTGCTGACTTTGAAAAATGGAAAAAATTTATTCGTGACAATAAAATGACTTTTTATAATGTTGCAGTTACTGATAAGCTCTATGAGTTAGCAAAAAAAGACCCGAATAGTTTAGTTCCTGTTCAGGGAGATAATAGACCTAAACCAACTACCTTAGAATCATTGAATTATCAAACGGCATATGATATTTTTTCCACTCCTCAAGTCTACATATTGGATAAGGATAAAAAAATCATTGCTAAACGTGTTTCAATTTCACAAATTGAAGAAATGTTAGATGCGCTGCAAGGAAAAAAAGACTTGCCTAAATTATTTCCTCCAGACCCCGAGGAGGATAAGCAAATGCAACAGCACTAAATTTTCATTCGTTGTTGAATGTACTGAATATCTTTGCGTATTTCTTGTAATGATTGATTGATATTTGTTGCATCAAGTTGTACATCTGGTAATTCTGGTGAAATATAATTAACGAAACGCCAAATCTCTACGATAGAATTTACATGAACCACGTACGGTTTGTACATAGTATTTGTTGAACATAATTGAAAAGAACCACTTTCATCTAGCATATTGTTAACTACTTTAAATACTATCCCATCTTCTTTTGTAACAATGATACAAGGAGTTCCTGAACGAATGGATTGCCAGTTTTGAATAAATTCAGCAACAACAAAAGACCCTTCAACAACTGGAGGCATGGAATCACCTTGAATAGGAAAAGACCTGTATTTTTTATCCTTAGAAAGAAAAGGTAATGAAAAAGTTGGTAAAACTTTAAGGTATTCTGGATCGGCATAGCCGGAAACATACCCGGCAGAGGCTTTTAAAGGAATCATTTCTATCACCTCTTCATTATTTTGATCGACAATCGACGTTAAAATACGTAGTTTGTCACCTTTTACATCGGTTAAATTGCCAGTTTCAAATTTTTGCCATTCTTTTTCTGATAGAATTTCAAAGTTGTTCCGTAATAAATCATCTATTGAAACCTTATAAAAATCAGATAACACAATTAAATTATCAATATTTGGTTGTGCTACACCATTTTCATATCCACTATAGGTAGAACGAAAAAGATTCAGGCTCTTTGCAACAACTTCTTGTGAGATTTTTCTTCTTTTTCTTAATGCTTTCAGATTTGTTCCTATGTTCATGGTTTATTATTTTTAACAAATATATATAAAAAATTAAAATACAACCAATTAATTGACTAAAAAATAATCAATATAATAAAAGAGTAATTTTGACTAATTTTGTACAACTGATTCAATAGATTATGAAAGGTTGTTTGATTATTGTCTTGTTTACTGTTTTTATAGTATCTTCTTGTGCTAAGGGCTATGGAACGACTTATGTTTCAGGTGATGTATCGATTTATTATTATTCTCCTGAAGATTTAAATCAAGTAAAGGCATTGGCTGAATTTTGGAATAGAAATAACCTATCCAATAAAAAGAAACAATTTTTACGAATAGTTAAAACAGATAAAGGGAATTATCAACTTCAACTTATTGCTTCCAATTCTGAATTAGCACACAGACTAAAATTTGATGAAATAAAATTGCTGCAAGAGCTGGAAAATAAGTTAAATATGGAGGTTTTTACACAAAATAAAACAGATTTAGTGATTTGTGATTCACGATTTACCGTCTTGAATGATTTAAATTTTTAACTTTTTTTGATTCGATGTACTTTCTTTTATGTTTTATCGTTTATACTTTATGAAATTTAGGTTCTCCATACAAGTAATTGTGTTTTTTATTTCTTATTCGACTTATTCTCAAGGTTCGTTCCAACAGAATTTCTTTTCATTGTCTGAACTCGGACCGACTATTGGTAATATGTATTACCTCGGAGATTTAAATCCATCCAAGCAATTTTACAAACCGAATCTAGCCGTTGGTCTCATGTATCGCTACCATGTAAATGCTCGATTGGCATATCGTTTTAATGTTGCAACGGGATCAGTAGAGGCATCAGATGCAGATTCGCAAAATGAATTATTAGTAAATAGGAACTTAAGTTTTTCAAGTAATATTCAAGAGATTGTTGGTGGACTTGAATTTCATTACCACAAATATCAAATGGGAAACAAGAAATACAGAGCAACGACTTATATGATTTTTCAAGCAGGGTTATTTCATTTTAATCCAACGCGTGAATTTAATGGAAATGAAGTCGAATTGCAGCCATTAGGAACAGAAGGACAAGGTACATCATATGGTAGAAAGAGGAAATATAGCCGCTATCAGTTGTGCGTTCCAATTGGACTAGGTGCAAAAATCTCATTGGGAAAGGTCGCTAATCTTAATTTGGATATAGCAATTCGGAAAACTTTTACGGATTATTTGGATGATGTTGGTTCTAATTATAGTGTCGATCCTGCAGCGTTCGATGGACTAAATGAAGACACAGCCATGGAACTGTCTAATACAAGTATAGATAATTCACGATATAGTCGTCGAGGCAATAAATCAACAGATGATTGGTACGTTTATTATAGTGCATCAATAACTTTTCGTTTAGGAAAAACTAATAAATGTGCTGAGCCTA
>CAMAQX010000099.1 GCA_945860455.1 Lishizhenia tianjinensis | reverse complement strand
GGAATTAAATTTCAAAAAAGTGATTATCAGTGGCTTTGCCGACTATTTTTTTGATTGGATTGAACTACTCCATTTTTCTACACAAATTGAAATTATTTTTCATGGTACAATCAGTGAATTTCATGAAAGTGAGAAGAGAATCTTTATTGGAAGGTTAATTCAATTGGGAAATTCAGGAGTAATACATCGATTTGGTTTTGTAAAAGAAGGTATGGACGTTGTCTTTAATAATCTATATAATTTCGATTGCTATCATCAACCACTTTCAATCCCCATTATTCCTTCTGAATTAAGCCTGTTAAATTTAGACAAATCGAACATTCATGTCGGTGTTTTTGGTGCAGATACATTCAATAAAAATTTGCACAATCAAGTTATTCATGCTTTGATGATAGAAAATGTTATTGTTCACGTATTGGACAAATCAATTTTCGAATATTTAAACGTGCCAGAGAGAATAATCGAACACGGGAAAAATTTAAACAAAATTCAATTCTTATCTATTTTAGGCTCAATGGATTTGAACCTTTATATGTCTTTTAATGAATCATGGGGACTAGTTTATCACGAAAGTTTAGCACTGGGAGTATCCAGTTTAGGGAGTTTAAAATTGGATTATTTTAATTTAATTAAATCTGAAATTGACAAAATCAAATAAATATCCTTATCGCTCTATTACGCATAATGAATTTACACAACTTGCGAAATAAGGAAAAATTTCTTTTTTAGATTTAATCCAAAGAAAAGCAGTACAATCTTGATCCGTAAAAAATAAACACAATGATATTTTACCTAAAATTAATTAAAACATATTTGTTTTTAAAGCTAAAGATTTCAACTACTCTGCACGATGTGTGGAGATTAGATTTTTTCATATTTGCACTTAGAAATAACGTGACAATAGTTTCAGAAAATAATGACTTTTTTACAGTAAAATATAAGTTGAATAATTGGAGAAAATTTAACATCAGGCACTATCCATCTTCGGATTTTTCCGTATTTAAAACCGTGATTATTGAAGAACAATATAATCTTGATTACAATATAAATGAACAAAATCAAATAACAATAATCGATGGTGGAGCTAATGCAGGGTATACGACAATCTTTTATAAAGATAAGTATCCAACTTCAAAAATTATTGCAATCGAGCCGTTTGACGGAAATTTTGAAATACTCAATCAGAATGTTCGAATTAACAATTTAACAGAAGTTTATACTGAAAAAAATGCTCTGTGGTTTGAAGACTCTGAACTTTTTCTCAATTTTAATTTTAGGGATTCTCGAGAACATAGTGTTAGGACTTCTGCTAAACAAGAGGATAGTTCAATCAAAGTCAACGCAAAATGTATTTCGAGTTTCATGAAAAATTATAATTTAACAACAATCGAAATATTGAAATTAGATATTGAAGGTAGTGAAAAAGAAATATTTGAAAAGGATATAAAAATTAATGCTATACTTAATTTAACACAGAATTTAGTGATTGAAATTCACGATGAATTTAATTGCAGGAATAAAATACTTGAAATACTTGATGTTCATTTTACCAAAATCAATAATATTGGTGAACTCACTTTAGGCAATAACTCTTGAATTATGACTAAATTCAATCCTTTTGTAACGGTTGTAATCCCCGCATATAACGCTGAGAAGTACATTAGGGAAACATTGGATTCTATCTTTCTTCAAGAAACAACTTTTCCGTTTTTAGTACATGTTTTTGATGACTGCTCGATCGATTCGACGGTGCAGATATGCCAAGAATACAATGAAAAATATGAAAATTTTTATTTAACGATTCATCCAAAAAATATAGGGATGTCTAAAAATCAACATTTTGCGATTTCAAATGCTTATACTAAATACATAGCCTATATTGATAGCGATGACCTTTATTGCTCAACCAACTTTCTTCAAAATCAAATTGATTTTCTTAATGAAAACTCCACTGTTTCTTGTGTTTTTTGTAATGTTTCGTCTTTTGATGAAAACTTAAAAACAACTGAAATACGATTTGAGCAAGACAAGAAACCTCCTAAATTATTCAATCTACATTACTTTTTTAAGAACATCATACCAATTACCAATAGTTCCATGGTATTTAAGCAAGAATATAATAATACACTACCCTTTTTTTATACCGATTATTTCCAATTTGACTGGCTTTTACACATACATCATGGTTTGAATGGTGATTTTGGATATAATGATTTTGTTGGTACAAGATATAGAATACATGCAAATAATGCAACAAATATTAAGTTTGCCGAAAGTAAAATTAAAGACGCTATAAAATTGAACTACGTATTAAAAAAAAATCTACCAGACGAATATAAAGTTTATTTTACTCATCCTAGATATCAGATAAATAGCCTTGCATTATTTTACTTTAGATACAACAAATACATTAAATTCTTGAAATGGTATGTTTTATGGCTGAGATTAACTCCGATAAAATCAATTAATTTTAGGGAACAATTTTGGCTTTTGCGTTATGCCTTTTTTAAGCGAACCGATTGAAGATTATTCAAGTCATACCCAATCTCAAAAAAGGAGGAGCTGAGCGCATTGTAATTGATATCGTAAGAACATTAGTTAAAAGAGTTAATTGCAAAGTTAAATTGATTCTATTCGAAAATCATATTGAATACAACGTGGATGATATTCTGAACTTTATCGAAATTATCCCATCCAGCGCTACCTTATCGATTGTAAAAAAAAATCATTTTAGAATTTCAGAATTACAAAAAACTATTGAACTTTTCCAACCTGATATAATTCATACACATTTATTCGAATCAGAAATAATTACAAGAAGTTGTTACTACCCTATGGCACAATGGTTTACTCATTCGCACGACCGAATGAAATCATTTAATAATTTGAATCTATTTAATATACACTCAAAAATAAATTTGACTAATTATTTTGAAAAGTTATACCTATTAAAAAGATACAAAAAGAACGGGGGAACTAATTTCATTGCCATTTCGCAGGACATTCAACTTTTTCTAAAATCTGTAATGCCTAAAGATTTGCAGTTTGTTTATCTTTTACAAAATTCAATTGATGTAAAACGATTTATCAAACCGAATGATCTCATATCGAATAATGAAAATTCCATTTGTAATTTAGTTTCAATTGGAAGATTGGATAAAAATAAAAATCATCAATTTCTAATTAATGTAGTATTGGAATTAAAAAAAAGGAAATTCCCAATTCACCTAACCATAGTTGGTGAGGGAGAGGAACGAATTTCACTTGAGTCTCAAATAGTAAACCTAAATTTAATGGATCAAATAACATTAAAAGGCTTACAAGACAACGTTCCTAAATTTCTATGGATGTCGGATGTTTATGTTCATAGTGCTCTAAGTGAAGGTTTTGGTCTAACTTTACTTGAAGCAATGGCGGCAGGATTACCTGTGGTGACGTTGGATGGGGGTGGTAATCGTGATTTAATTAAAAATGGCAGAAATGGTTTTATCATCGAGAAAGAAAATTCAAAATTATTTGCTGATAAAATCATAGAAGTTTTTAATAATTCAACTATTTCCAACTATAATAAAACCTTTGCAATGAATTTTGATATTTCGACTTATGTTGAAAAATTAATCGCGTTTTATACTCTTTCACTTAATGGAAACCATTGATAATTTAGATAAAACGTTGTATGTACTAACTACTGAATTTCCTTTTGGTTCAGGTGAAACATTCATAGAAAATGAAATTCATTTTTTGGATAAATCGTTTAAAAACACAATTTTCTTAACTCAAAACTCAATTGGTAGGTCAAGAATTTACAACAATGATATCATTTCAATAGAACATTCTTCAAATCCAATGATTCGATTGAGAGCGCTTTTTTCAAGAATTCTGCTGAATGAATTAATCCAACTCATTAAAACAAAAAAAATATCGGTCTATAAATTCAGAGTGGCTTGGAAAAGTTTAACTATGAGTTTTTCAATACTTAAAAAAATAGAGGAATTAAAGCTAACTGAAAATACATCGAATGAAAAAATAGTGTTTTATAGTTATTGGCTGGACGAAAAAGCTTTAGCACTAGCAATGTTAAATTCCAAATTCAAAGAAATAAAAACAATCTCAAGGGCTCATGGCTGGGACATTTATGAAGAGCGTCATCCACAAAATTATCTACCCTTTCGAAATTTTATATTGAATAATTTGGATTTAGTTTTACCAATTTCAGAAAATGGTAGAACTTATTTGTTGAAAAATAATAATCAATTAGAAAAAAAAATTGTCGTAAGTAAATTAGGCACCCCCAAATTTAGCAATCTTATTCAATTTGAAAAGAAGCCAATTTTTCATCTTCTATCAATTTCGTCTTTTGTATCTTTAAAAAGGATTGAATTAATTATTGAATCGTTAAACTTGATTAATAAAGAAGTCATACATTGGACACACATCGGATCTGGACCACTGGAGAAGGATACACTTCAATTTGCTGCACGTCAATTAGGACATAAAAAAAATATTACGTTTTCATTTACCGGGCAAAAAAGTAATACCGAGGTCCGCAATTATTTAGAAAAAATCCAGGTAGATTTATTTATAAATCTAAGCGAAACTGAGGGGATTCCGGTAAGCATAATGGAGGCACAATCTGCAGGAATAACGGTTTTAGCTACTGCTGTTGGAGGAACTCCGGAAATAGTGAATAATGAAAACGGTTTTCTAGTTGATAAAACCGCATCACCAACTGAAATAGCTCTATTAATACAATATTATTTAAATCTTCCAGAAGCAGACCAAGTTCAAAAAAGAAAATTATCTTTAGAGAATTGGGAACTATTTTTTAATGCAAAAAAGAACTATGAGACATTCATAGAATTAATTGAATGACAAATAAAAAAACAAAAGTTCTCATTCTCGCTTATGACTTCCCTCCCTATGTTTCTGTAGGTGGATTGCGCCCATTTAATTGGTTTCGCTATTTAAAAGAATTTGGAGTAGAACCTGTTGTTATTACAAGACAATGGAGCAATACCCATGGCAATCACTTGGATTACATTTCCAAAGGAAGTTCAAATCAATCGATTGTTGAAAAAAGTGAATTTGGGACAATAATTAAAACACCTTATACACCAAATATCGCCAATCGCTTAATGTTAAAATACGGTGAAAAAAAATACCGGTTTCTCAGAAAATCTATTTCTGCTTTTTATGAATTTGCTCAATTTCTTTGGATAACAGGTCCAAAAGCTGAATTATACAAAGAAGCTAGGAGCTATTTAAAAAATAATAAGGTCGATGTAATCATAGCAACAGGAGATCCATTTGTTCTGTTTTACTACGCATCAAAACTAAGTGATGAACTCAACATTCCTTGGATCTCTGATTATAGAGACCCTTGGTCACACAATCAGGAATATAGCCAAAAAAAAGTTCTAAAAAAATGGAATGCTTATTTTGAAAAAAAACTTGTTTCAAGCGCAAGTCACATTACAACTGTTTCCTCTTTCGTTTATTCAAAAATAGATAGTTTAATTCCCAACAAACCTTTTTCTATTCTTCCTAATGGTTATGATCCATCAATTATAGATTTAGTTCAGAAAATCCCGCAGAATTCAAAAGTGCTAACAATTTCATTTGTTGGAACTATTTATAATTGGCATCCCCTCAAAAGCTTTTTGAGAACCGTAAATGATTTCATACTTCAAAATAAGGTTATCCATATCAAATTTTATGGGATAAATATCCCAAATGAATTGAATCTATTAATCGAAAGTGATTTTCCTGCACTAAAATCATTTGTCATCATTACACCTAAGATCCCAAACGAACAATTACTAAAAAAAATAGCAGAAGATAACGTAATGTTGTTGTTTAATTATTACTCTTACATGGGTACAAAAATATTCGATTATCTGGGAATAAGAAGAAAAATGATACTTTGTTATTCTAATGATCCGGAGGCAAATGAATTGAAATCGAAATACTATTCCATCGATGAATCAATGGCGAATAGCACGCAACTTCAAGCAGATTTGATTAAAGAAACAAATTCAGGAATTATTGTAGAGGATTCGAACCATTTAATGGATGTCCTTCAAGATTTATTTAACGAGTTTGAAGTAACTAAATGTATCGCATGCGACTCAATTGGCGTAGAAAATTATTCAAGAAAAATTCAGGTTGAGCTACTGGCGGATTTGGTTAAAAACCTTAAATATTAATTGTTCCTCTAAAGATTTATTAATCTACTACAATTAATAAAAAAAGTACTATTTTTATTTCATGAAAGTATTGAATTCTTTAAATATACTTAGGTTGTTGATTTACTTCGGCTGTACCCTTTCATTTGCACAATCCCCTCCACAACTATTGGCTCCATTTAGTGATGAAGTGACAAATAAACAAAGCATCACTTTTAGTTGGAACAACAATCCGATAGAAAATGAAAGTTATCAACTTCAATTAGCTAGCGATTCTACGTTCAATGTTATTTTACACGATTCGCTTAGTAATAATCATTTCATTACAATTAACGGATTCGGTCCTTCCGATTTTGTTTACTTTTGGCGAGTTAGACAAATTAATCCACTTTCATCATGGTCAAATGTAAGACGAGTCAACTATTTTAACCCTCAAAATATTTCTGGATTAACGCTTTGGTTAGACCCAACAACTGGGGTTGTTTTGAATTCAGGAAATGTTCAACAAATTAATGACCAAAGTTTATTTGGCAACAATGCCATTCAAGTAAATTCAGCACAAAGACCCGTTTTTATTCTCTCTGATTCATTGATAAACAATAAACCTTCCCTGAAATTTGATGGATCCAATGACTTTTTGGATATTGCGGACAATACATCATTAGATTATTCAACAGAATTTACAACTTTCACATTAATTAAACCGAGGCTTGTTGCATCAAATAAAACTATTCTAGCCAAATGGGATTATCCTACTCAAGGATCTTGGGTAATACAAACTGATTTTAGTTTAGCTGATGAGCTAATGTTTGCACCATGTTTCACAATTACAGATCCAGGCAATCAAAAATACTACACTAATAACGCAGACTTAATAGCACAGCAACCGTCACTCATAACCATGAAATATGAGGGAGGTGCAGCTCAGAAGGCGAAAATGTATAAAAATTCTATTCAATTGCAAACAACAATTTTCGGCAGTAGTATTCCAGATATCTTACCTAATAGCACCGCAAGTCTCAAAGTAGGGAAATATGGGGGGGGTGCAACGAGGTATTTCGACGGGGACATTACTGAGGTTTTAATTTATAATAATGCTCTAAACAATGACTCTCGAGGAAAAGTGGAGAATTATTTTAGATACAAATACTCCCCACCTGTAAATCTAGGTCCAGATACTATTATTGCTAGTAATTTCAACTGTGGAAATCTCCAACTTAAAGCAGCTTTTAAATATTCAAGTTATTTGTGGTCAACTGGTTCCACAGCGTCAAGAATAATTATCCAAGAACCAGGAAATTATTGGGTTACCGTCACCGATTTTATGGGTAATATTAGCACCGATTCTATTGTTGTTTACCCACCTTATTCATATAATTACCCTTCAGAAAATTTTATTTGTGTAGAACAAACCGAAATCTGGGCACCTAATTTTCCTTCAACAGATTTCACCTTTTTATGGCAAGATGGTTCAACTTCAAGTTCAATGCCCCTTTTAAGCACAGGAACGTACCATGTTAAAATTACAGATGGGCTAGGTTGTTTCGTATTATCAGATACATTAAACATAACAATTGACAACTATTCTGATATTGCTTTTTTAGGAAATGATACAACCCTATGCGTTGGTAACTCAATTGGGCTTCAAAATGGAGCAATTCAAACAATTAATTATCAATGGCTAGACGGGAGTTCAAATGCAACTTTTTTAATTGATAGTTTAGGTTCTTATTCCGTTTCATTAATTAGTACAAATAATAATGGTTGTATTTCCCATGACACCATTGCAATTAACGTAGCTGGAATAGCGCCCAATGCAGTTATAAATATTAACAGTGCGACTTGCTCGAATATTACAATTGATCTTTCTGAGCAATCCACCGTTATTTCTCCTTATTCGATAGTTTCTGTTAATTGGTTATTTTCAAATGGATTTTCAAGCTCTTCGTCTCAAATACAGTTGCCTTTAATGAGTCAAGGGTACATTTCCGGAGAAATTGTAATAAATGCAGATAATGGCTGTGCTTCCAAAGATACTTTTACAATTCATATTTTTGACCCACCAAATTTATCTATTAATAATACTAATTTTTGCTCGAACGACAGCATAAACTTCTTCGCTCAAAATACAATTGGAGATTCACTTTTAGGGTTTCAATGGGATTTCGGTGACAATACGTCAAGTGTATCAGGCTCTCCATCTCATGTATACGGTAATTATGGAGTTTACAACGTTTCCCTCCAAGCCCAAGACATTAATGGTTGCCGAGATACAGTTATTCAAGCGGTTTATATTCAACCTTCACCAGTCGCGGATTTTACCTTCAATAATTCGTGTGAAGAAACGGAAGTGAGCTTTGTCAATAATAGCGTTATTGCCGACACCTTCAATTTAACCACAAACACTTGGATATACGGTGATGGGACACAAGCAA
>CAMAQX010000098.1 GCA_945860455.1 Lishizhenia tianjinensis | reverse complement strand
AACCCTGAAAATAAACCGATTGTTACCAGTCCAATTCCCACCCAATTATACTTCTTCTTATAAAAAGCGAAAATCCCACTTAGTAGCAACACAATTAACACCGAAAGCAACCCGGAAAACACCTGACTAAAAATAGTGTAGGCAACTAGTAAGAAAGCTGCAATCCAATAAACTTTGCTCCAAGATCCACATTTTCTACTTCCAAAATAAATAGCTATGGCAACCCCAAAAGCTACTAATATTCCAAACCGAATGTGCGAGCCGAACAAGGATAATTCGCGCATGTCGCCATAATAGCGATCACCAAAAAATTGAAAATAAGTCAAGGTGTTTAGTGAAGCGATTATCAAGATTGTTAAAAGCAATAAGGTGAGTAATCGATCTTGAAATTTTACAATCAGTGCTGGTTTTGCAAAAACAATTAGAGGAATAGTAATCAAAGATGTTTTCATGCGCACGTCATCCCATCCTTCCGAATAATTTTCTGTCCAAAACATGCCAAGTAAATGAAGAAAAAACAAGCCAGCAATTAGCAAAAAAAGACGGTTGGATCGCAGTGAATTGAAAAGTGCTTTGTAGTTACACTCAAGCAGTAAATTCAATAATCCTAGTAGAATCCCGATAGACAATAATGCTTTACTACAAACAATTCCGACAGCGAACATCGACAAAACAACCACGTGTGCCGCATTTGAATAATTTTCTCCAAAAAATCGCTTTAACATAGTTGATTAACGGATAAATAATTATTTCTTTAAAATCGAATTGTAGGTGTTTTGATTTTGTAAAATTTCGACTGCTTTTGACACGCTTTTGTCTGAGGTAAATCCGTTTATGATTCGTCCATTTTCAAAGTAATATCGAGAAATTATTTCATTTTCTAAGATACTTTGGATCTCATTTTTTGATTTATCGAAATCCGCTTCTTTGGATGAGCCTACTTTTTTCAACAAAGCCTCATAATCGGATTGAACAGACTCAAAATACCCCTCTTTTTCCGCCGTTTCTTTCCATTTTTTAATACTTTCTTCTGATGCCGTTGCATAGTCAAAATCTTGCTTCATTACAAATTCCTTAAACAACATCAGTTCCTCATTGGATAAATTGTATTTATTGGATTCAACAATAGATGGATTCTTTTGATGATATTCCGTTGCAAAATTAAATAAGACATGCTTTTGAAGCAGGGTGCGAGTAAATTTACTCAAGGTCTCTGTACCTGTTTTTTCATCTGGTTCAATTCCCCTACCATCAATTACTTTTCTGCCATTGGGTGTTTGGAAAGTTTTTAACAATGAATCAGCGATTTCAGCGGGCTTATCGCCCTCTTTTTTGTCATAATACTCCAAACGTTGCACACAACGTCCAGATGGCGTATAATATTTAGCAATTGTCAACTTCACTTTCGATCCATATTTTAGGTCGTATGTGCGCTGAACCAAACCTTTTCCAAAACTAGTTGAGCCTACAATTACTGCCCGATCTAAGTCTTGTAAACTTCCTGAAACAATCTCAGAGGCTGATGCTGAATTTCCATCGATCAACACCACCAAAGGTATTGTCAAATCTGTTGGCTCATCAAGTGCTTTATAATTTTTATTTTCTTCCTTTATTCTTCCTTTCGTTGTAACAATTGTTTGATTTTTTGGCACGAACATATTCACGATTTTTACAGCCTCAATTAACAATCCACCGCCATTTCCTCGCAAATCCAAAATTAATTCCTTCATCCCTTCTTTTTTTAATTTCTCGAAGGCTTTGCTAACATCGGCGTGGGCAGTTTGGGTGAATGAATTTAGTTTAATATACCCCACCTTTTCTTTGATTATTCCAGAGTAAGGAACATCCGGAAGTTTTATTTCATCCCGAATCAGTGAAAGTACTTTTTTACCTTGATTTGGACGTTCTATCTCAATGTTTACAGTGGTTCCTTTGGGTCCTTTCATAGCGGAAGAAACCTCATCATTGGATTTTTTCATCATACTTTTACCATCAATTGAAATCACTTTATCTCCAGGAATTAGGCCTCCTTTTTGCGCTGGATTTCCTTCATACACCTCAGAAACAGTGACATAATCACCAATTTTAACAATTTGAGCACCTAAACCTCCATACTGTCCTGTGGTTAATAATCGATAATCCTCAATATTTGCCTCATGATAATACACTGTATATGGATCAAGGTCTTTCAACATGGCATCTATCGCTGCTTTTGATACTTTTCCGGTTTCGGGATTGTCTACATAGTATAATTCCAATTGTTCAAAAATCTGATCCATGATTTCTAGGTTTTTCAACACCTCAAATCCGTTCGATTGAGCCCAGCTATTCGTTTGAATAAATAATAATAAAATAACTACTCGAATCTTCGAATTCAAGAGACTAAAGAAATTAATTTGGGATATTTTCATGATCAATTAGTTTAATAATTAATTTTTCGACTTTTTCTTGAATAAACTCGAAAGTGGGTATTTCATTCGATGAGTAAACAAAACAAATTGCGAGTTCTTTTTTTGTGTTTTCTAAAAACGATTCTAAATGTACTTTATTCTTTCGAAATGCCTCTCGAACGAGTCTTTTTATAAAATTTCGTTCTACTGCGCGTTTCACTTTTTTTTTTGGCACCGAAATTAATACTTGAAAAGGAACATTTTGCGGAAGTTTTGTTTCCAGCACAATTGCATATAAGGGATATTGTTTCAACCGGTGACCACCAGCAAAGACAGCATCAATAACCAACTTACTACACAACTTATATTCCTTTCCAAAATTTTCTTTCACGTAACAAAGGTACATTCAAATCAAGCAATTGAAAAACATTGTATTATTTTTGATTAACCAACTGTTCAAAATTGTCTAACTTTAACATTGAATCTGGATAGAATAGTTTAGGAGTATCACAACGTAGGAATTCGAATTTGGGAATAAATAAATCGTAATATGAAATTTTTTTTTCTTTATAGCTGGCTTGGAATAATGAGTTTAGGAACGGTCGCTGCTCAAAAAAAAGTAAGCGTTTTGTATCAGTTCATCGGCAATGGAACGGTTGGAACGACACCAGTTACCATGCAACTCAACATGCAATCCAATGGTATAATCAAGGGGAACTATTCTATAATTAATTCCAACCCATCTAAATCATATAGTTTGGAGGGCAACAGTCCTCTTGGGGACAGTGAGCAATCGACTATTTACATTAAGGAAAATGACGTGGAAAAAGGCTATTTCATTCTTCCATATGACATCGAAGATTTGGAAATCCTGATAGGTAAATGGTATAATTTGGATGGTTCAAAAACGCAAAATGTTTATATCAAACGAATTCATTAAACAGATTCAATATAGGTTACTTTGGCTAAGCCTCTTCAGTAGCTTAATCATTGGAATTTCACTCCAAATTCAAGCGCAAGATTCCAAAAACTGTCTGCTACTTGACAATTGGCAGTCCGATTCGATTTTAACAAATTCGTCTCAAGTACGATATAGCAGTTGCTGGGGGTTTGTTCAAAATGGCTTAGAATATGGAGTTATCGGATCCACGGAGGGCCACCATATTTTTCAACTAACAGCGGCAGACTCCTTCCAATTTATTGATTTTATTCCAGGTAGATATGTTTCTAGTCAAACCATAACGCGCGAATACAAAACGTATCAGCAATATCTTTATGCATCTGGAGATGAGGGTTCAGGAAGTTTGCAAATCATGGATTTATCGTATTTGCCAGATTCTGTTGTACTCGTTGCCGATATACAAAATACCACAATCGGTAAAATCCACAATTTGTTTATAGATACGAGCAGTGCCTTGCTATATGCTTGTTCGGTAACTCCTTTCTTAAATGGACAAGAGTTGAGTTTAGTGCCGTTAAAAGTATTTTCTTTGCAAGACCCATTGAATCCTGCCTTACTATGGGAAGGTCCCAATGATATTCCTGAAGTACATGATATTTTTGTCCGCGACAATTTGGCCATTTTAAATTGTGGATATGACGGAATTCGCGTTTATGATTTCACCAATCCAACTTTACCTCAATTTTTGAGTAATTTAAGTTTTTATCAAGAACAAGGATTTAACCACCAAGGATGGCTTACACCCAATAACGAAACCTATGTTTTTGCTGATGAAACGCCTGGAACACCTTTAAAGAAAGCAAAACTCAATAATGATAAGAGTTTAACCATTCAATCTTTATTCGGAATTGAAAATGAACCTTATCCAAAAACAGCACATAATATCCAATGCACAAATGAGTTTGCTTTCGTTGCTTATTACAATGACGGATTGCGGATTTTTGACTTACGGACAAACCCACCTCAAGAAATTGCTTTTTATGACACACACCAAGACATCAATGGGAATACCTTTTCCATGTGGGGAGCATGGGGAATTTATACTTTACTTCCCAGTCAGCGAATTTTAGTTTCGGATCGAATTAGCGGATTTTATTTATTTTCTTTTGATCGAAATTTATTTTCCAAGATAAAACCAAGCGACGAAATTCAGGTTATGCCCAATCCAAGCAATTCGAACGAAGGGTTTACCGTTCAACTTCCTTATAAAATGAATGCAACCTCGGTTTGTGTTTATGATTCATTTGGCAGAAAAATTGTAGAAGCGGAAAAACCAGGATCCAATTTAGTAACAATAGACTCCGTTATCGTTTCTGGTATTTATTATGTTCAAATAGAATTCGTAAACTATCTAAATGAAATCGAAAAACACATCGAAAAATTAATTATCCACTAATATGAAATATTCTCTTTTTTTCATGCTAACCCTTGTCCAAACTGCAATTAGCTTTAGTCAAACTGGAAAGCAGCCAAAATTAAAATGTTACGAAGATAGCATCGATTTTGAGGGGTATATTGTTTCGGATTGTGGCAGAAAAAAAGGAGTGATTAGTTTTGATGATAAATTAATGACAGACCCTGGCACCAATGCCATTTTATGGAACCACAGCAAGCAACCTTACAACGGGGAATGTGAATCCTGTTATTCAGTTAATGAGAAAACGTATTTTCGATTGAATGTTGAATCTGGTCAAATAAATGGTCAATACCTCGTAAATCATCCATCTGGATGTATCCAAGAAAGGGGAACCAAAATAATGGGGAAATTTGACGGAAAAATTGAGCTTTTTTACGATTCCACGAATGCCATTAAAGAAATATCAAATTATGTACAAGGAAAAATGTCTGGTGAGCAACTATTTTTAAAACCGAATGGAGACACGATTTCTTTTGAAAATTATAAAGTTGTTACCAAGGGTGAACAAATTGAATCTTTATTACATGGAGTGCAACGCCAGTATTTTTCCAATGGAAAAATGGAATCAGAAATAAACTATAACACCGGATTACTAGAGGGTGATTATAAAAAATACACCAAGGATGGTACATTGATCAATGACCGCAAATTCAAAAAAGGAAAAGAGGCTGGAAAATGCATTTCCTATTATGACAACGGTAAAAAGATGTTCGAAGAAACTTGGAAAGATGGAATCAAAGAAGGTGATTTTATTTTCTACTTACCAAATGATTCCATAAAATTTGAGGAGCATTATAAAAAAGGACTTCCTGAAGGGAACTTCAAAGAATATTATGATAACAGACAAATGCAGTCACTTGTGGTCTATGTGAAAGGAAAAGTAGTAAGTGAAAAATATTGGAACGAGTACGGTCAGGAAATCACGAAGGATGGTACAAAAGTAATGGAATCCCAACCCGACAAGGATTCCGAAACGTCGCCAAAAAAGTCAGATAAAAATTCGGTAGATTCAAAATCAAAAACCGAAAAAAAAGGCAAGGAAGAAAAACCAAAAGCTGCGGAGAAAAATAAAACAAAGGAATTGCCGCCTTCAGAGGAAAAAGAAGAGGAAGAAAAATTGTAATAAAAGATGTAAATTAGCCGTGAATTAAATCATGGAAAAGCTCGTAATTTCAATAATTATCCCAACGTATTGTGAGGAAGGAAATATATTTCCGCTATACTCTAAATTGATTTTCGAATTCACTCAATTAAAAATAAGTGCTTTCGAAATTATTTATGTCAACGATGGCAGTACAGATGGTTCTTTAGACAAGATAAAAGAACTAGTCACGCAAGATTCTCGTGTAAAATACATACATTTTAGTAGGAATTTTGGTCATCAGAATGCGCTACGAGCAGGTTTAGATTTTGCAACTGGAAATGCCGTAATTAGTATGGATGCAGATTTACAACACCCACCGGAAATGTTGCCCATCTTGGTTAATCATTGGCGAAAAGGATATCAAGTGGTTTACACGAAACGAAAAGACACCAAAGACTTGACTTTTTTCAAAAAATTAAGCTCTAAATTGTTTTATAAATTAGTCAATAATTTATCTGAAACAAAACTAGAAGAAGGTACCGCAGATTTTAGATTACTTGATAGATCTGTGGTGGAAGCACTTAAAAAATACAAAGAAAACAATTTGTTTTATCGAGGTATTGTTCCAGGTATTGGTTTCAAGCAAATTGGCGTTGAATATACCCCACACGAACGTTTTTCAGGAGAAACGAAATATACATTCTCAAAAATGGTCCGTTTTGCTTTAACAGGAATAACATCCTCCAGCGCGAAACCACTTTATTTTTCCATTTATCTCGGTGTATTTTTGGCTATCCTTTCCTTTATTTATGCTCTATATGCAATCTATATTTCAGTATTTACAGAAAAAGCAATTACAGGTTGGACATCACTCATTGCCTCTATCCTATTTATTGGAGGAATTCAGTTGGTCATGTTAGGAATTGTTGGAATTTATTTAGGGAAGTTATTTTCTGAAAGTAAGAATCGCCCAAATTATCTTATTGAAGAAAAAAGCTGGAATGAAGAATTATAACGTGAAAAATTATCCTAAACTTATTATTTTTGTTCTATTTGGACTTTTATACGGCTCAATATCCTTAGTAAATCATTACAATTTTAGGACCTACGGTTGGGATTTAGGAATTAACAACAATGCGATTTTCGATTATGCCCATTTTAGATGGAATGATTGTATGATTATGCAACCATCTTTCACTAATGTTCTATCCGATCATTTTTCTCTCTACCCTATTCTTGTTTCTCCATTTTATTGGATTTTTGGAACATACACCATGCTAATTTTCCAAATTTCAGCTATTCTTTTTGGTGGACTTGGAATATATAAATATGTTCTGTACATTACTCACAATGAAGCTCTTTCAAGGCTTTCATTACTGCATTTTTTTACCCTTTGGGGCATTTACTCAGCACTTAGTTTTGATTACCACGACAACGTTGTTGCGACTATGTTTGTACCCTGGTTTTTGTATTATTTTGAACAACAAAAATGGAAGTGGAGTCTCCTGTTTTTTGCTTTGATACTAATTGCAAAAGAGAATATGGCACTATGGGCAGCCTTTATCGGTTTAGGTTTAACATGGAAATCAGCGTTTGAAAAAAACAGAAGGAAAATTCTAATTAGTTTAATATTTACCGTTGCTGCATTATCCTATTTTGTTCTTGTTATTAAAGTATTTATACCATCACTAGCGGCTCCCGGAAGGGACTATTTACACAATTCTTTTAATGCCTTGGGTTCTAACTTTGGAGAAGTCATTTTAAACATTATTATACATCCACTAAAAGCATTTGAACTTTTGTTCGTGAATCACTCTGGTGACAACATTTATAATGGAATAAAAACGGAAACTTATCTTGCCATATTATTATCTGGTGGGCTGGCATTATTTGTAGCCCCACAATACCTCATTATGATCATTCCCATTGTGGCTCAAAAGGTTTTCAATGATATTCCAATGAGATGGGGAATTAGCGCACATTACTCCATTGAATTTGCTCCTATTTTGGTTATCGCACTCTATTCAGTCTTAGCAAAACTGAAAAAATGGAAAATACGCATTGCTTCTGTAAGTTTGGCGATTTCAGCGATTTCTTGTATTAGTTTTTTAGACCATCGCACATCCGAATATTACAACAGAGAGAACAGCCAATTTTATAAAAAATCACATTGGACAAGGGATTTCAATGTGAAGGAAGCACACCAGATTTTACAAAAAATACCAGAAGATGCAAAGGTTAGTGCCCAATCTCCGCTTTGTCCTCATTTAGCTTTTAGAGAAAAAATCTATCATTATCCTTACATTGGCGATGCAAATTATATTGCCTTAATTCCAGCTGAATCTAACAAATACCCACTTAACAACAAAAGCTATCAAAAAGCAATTGATGATTTTTTAGATAGTGGTAAATGGGAAATTGTTGATAAAAATGATGCTATATTGATATTGAAAAAATTAAATTAATTGATAGATTAACAACAAACATAGATTTTTATCGTTTTTCACTGCTAATTCATGGTTATGAGGTTCATTTTTATTATTTACTTCTTCATTAGTTCATTTTCAATCTATAGTCAAATTGGGACTGGACAATGGCGCTTTCATTCTTCCACAAAAAAGGCTATTGATATTGTTGCAACCAACGATTTCATTTATTCTGCATACGAAAATGGCTTATCAATTTTAGACCTTTCTGACAAGAGCCACACGCTTTACAACGCTTTAAACCTATTGTCTGATATTGAAATTACCTGCTTGTATTACGATCAAAGCGACAAATCACTCTACATTGGTTATTCTAACGGCAACATTGACAAATTAAAAAACGATATCATTTACAACATTCCCGCATTAAAATTAGCCCAAGTA
>CAMAQX010000097.1 GCA_945860455.1 Lishizhenia tianjinensis | reverse complement strand
CCTAAGGTGTATTGTTCAATAAGCCTGTCATATTGTGAAGCGGATACAATCAATAAATCGTTTATTTCTTGAAGTTCAATGAATTCATAAAATGCGTTGCTGTACTCAAGTACTAATCCGCGCATCACGTCCGAAAGGGCAAAAAGGGCAATTTCCTTTGCTATTTTTGCTTCTTTAATTGCATTAACACGTTTGCCGGAAACAGAAAAAGAATATTCAATTTGCAGTAATTTTTGATTGGCAAAATTGAAATAATTATTTTCTGCTAAGCTATACATTTCGGCATTCCAAACAAAAAGGGGATTATCCCACAATCGTTTTTGCTGAATTTCTGCTTCTGCAATGTCTAAATTGTAATATTCTGCCATCAAGCGAACATTCTCTTTCAACATTTTTGATTTACCTTCCTCGTAGGTAAAAGATATCGTTTCTGATAATTGCCCTATACCATTTAAGGATGTTATTAAGGCAAAAAATAAAATTCTAATTTTCATCGGTATTTAGTTTTAAAAGAGTTTGATTCTTATATTTTTTTCGGTACGACCAGTAATAAATAATTGGGAAGGTCAGAAGTGTAAGGATGGTAGCAGTAATGAGACCCCCAATAATTACAATCGCTAATGGTTTTTGGCTTTCTGACCCAATTCCAGTAGAAAGTGCGGCCGGCAATAACCCAATCGCTGCCATCAAAGCAGTCATAACAACTGGTCGAATTCTACTTTTAACACCTTCTTTTATTGCAGTAGTTAAATCGATTTTATTTTTGAGATTTTTGTTGAAAACAGAGATTAGTATAACCCCATTTTGAACGCATATACCAAACAATGCGATAAATCCTACACCCGCTGAAATCCCAAAATTAACTCCTGTAACATGGAGAGCGAAGATTCCACCAATTATTGCAAATGGTACGTTTAATAGAACCAATCCAGCATCTTTCATGTTTCCAAATAGGATAAAGAGTAGAATAAAAATGCCAATCAAAGAAAGAGGTACTACGTTTGCTAACGTGCTACTTGCTCTTACTTGATTTTCAAATTCACCTGTCCAAACAATTGAATATCCTTTTGGTAATTTTATGTTTTTAGTAACATTAGTTTGTGCTTCATTAATGGTACTTCCCAAATCACGTTCGCGAACAGAAAATTTAACCCCGATAAAGCGTTTGTTATTATCGCGATAAACAAAGGCAGGCCCCGTTACTTGCTTGATTTCAGCAATTTCACTTAAAGGAATTACATTACCACTTTCTGTTGGAATCATGAGTTTCATCATCTTTGCTCTACTATCTCTAAACTCAATTGGATACCTGATTCGCACGTTGAAACGAGATTCTCCCTCATATTTTTCAGTGATGTTTTTTCCACCTATTGCCATTTCAATAACATCTTGCGCATTTTTCATCGTGACGCCATAGACGGCCATTTTTTGTTTATCATAGTGTACTTGCATCTCTGGTTGACCAATATTTCTCAATATACCTGCGTCCTTAACACCATCTACATTTTTTATATTCGAAAGGATGAGATTAGATAAACTATCAAGTACTTTTAAATCAGGTCCGAAAATTTTAACAGCATTGTTGGCATTCATACCTGCTACTGCCTCTGCTACGTTGTCAATGATTGGTTGTGAATAATTGAAATTAATTCCGGGAAATTTTTTCATTTTAACGTCCATTTCAGCAATCAAGTCATCGATACTAAGT
The DNA here is from genome assembly GCA_945860455.1 of Lishizhenia tianjinensis. Taxonomy (GTDB): domain Bacteria; phylum Bacteroidota; class Bacteroidia; order Flavobacteriales_D; family Crocinitomicaceae; genus UBA952. The sequence continues at coordinate 7,016 of CAMAQX010000097.1, read as the reverse complement.
CCGCTTCTCCATTCATCCTTTGGCTTTAAGTTTACCTGCATTTGAACATAAAAAAAGCCACTTGGGTCCGTGCCATCGTTTGATCGACCCGTTTGGGACAGAACACCATTAACTTCTGGAAAAGTATTTAGTTCTGATCTTAATTTATTAACCTGGCGCGTTGTTTCCTCCAAGGAGGTACTCATAGGTAATTTTGCTTCCACCCAGAGTGCACCTTCATTCAGAGTAGGTAGAAATTCCGTACCCAACCATTTCGTAGAAAATAAACTGAGTAGTAGGATGGATAATGAAATTAGTGATATTTTCAACTGATTGGAAAATGACCATTCAATTCCTTTTGAAAAAATCGAATCGAAAAATCGAACAATGAAACTGTGTTTTTCCTTCACATTTTTTTTCAGTAATATCGATGAAAGCACAGGCACTAAAGTCAAGGTAAATAGTAATGCTCCTAATAGAGCAAATCCTAGGGTATAGGCAAGTGGTGAGAACATTTTACCTTCCACTTTTTGAAATGCGAAAATGGGTAAAAGAGCAGTAATAATGATAAGTTTAGAGAAAAACACCGCTTTCCCCATTTCAATCCCTGTTTTTCTTATTAATCCAAGCTTTGAAACCTTGTTGAAACGTGCCATACCGAGTTTTTTGGCATGTGCATCTAAAACCACAAAAATCCCTTCTACCATGACGACGGCTCCATCGATGATAATACCAAAATCGACAGCACCTAATGATAGGAGATTGGCACTCATCCCTTTAAAGTAAAGCAGTAAAAAAGCGAATAAAAGCGATAAAGGAATTACTATCGAAACGATAATAGTTGTTCGCCAGTCTGCCATAAAAAGGAAAACGATAACTGTAACAAATACAATTCCTTCAATCAAATTCTTTGAAACTGTTTTGGTACAATATGCCATTAAATTATCCCTATCGTAAAAGGTTACCATTTTTACATCAGAGGGTAAAACATCATCATTCAACTCCTCAATTTTTTCCTTGACACGAGCTAATACTTGACTTGGATTTTCTCCTTTTCTCATGACAATAATTCCTTCCACCACATCGTCCTCCTTGTCTTTTCCAACTTGTCCTACGCGTTGTGACCCCGTGATTTTGACATCTGCAAGATGCTTAATTAATAGAGGTGTACCATCAACATTCTTCACTATTGTATTCTCAATATCAGTGACTTGATTTATCAATCCTAAACCTCGAACAACAAAGGCTTGATTGTTTTCAACTACTACATCTCCTCCCACATTTAAATTACTTTTTGATACGGCTTCTTGAAGATCGAAGACATTAATATCGTATTTCGCCAATTGTGATGGGTCTGGCTGTATTTCATAAATTTTTTCTTGGCCACCAAATGCAACAATATCAGCAACCCCCGGAACGGATCTGAGTTGTTTGTCAATGGTCCAGTTTTGAATGGTTAATAAATCGATTGAGGTTCTGTTTTTTCCTTTGAGCACATACCTGAATATCTCACCTGTAGGTCCGTAAGGCGGCTGCACGTTAGGCTCAACACCATCGGGTAACTTGACATTGCGTAGCAAATTATTGACTTGCTGTCGGGCAAAAAAGTCCTCCACGTCATCTTCAAAAATGATTTTAATGATCGATAAACCAAACATAGTGATTGATCGAACATTGGTTTTTTTCTGAACAGAGTTCATGGCTACCTCAATCGGAATGGAAACAAAGCGTTCTACCTCTTCGGCGCTTCGTCCTTTCCAATCGGTAACGATAATTATTTGGGTATTGGTTACATCAGGAAATGCTTCTAATGGAGTATTCAAAAAGCTGAAAACCCCCGCAATGCATAATAAAATAGTCATTGCAAACACTAGCATCTTATTTTTCAACGAAAAAGTAATGATGCCTTTAATGAATTTATTCATAAAAACATGGAATAAAATTAATAATTGGAATTAGTCATTTAAAGCATCGTAGATATACATCTGCTTCGTGGTAATTACTTTTTCACCAGGAGATAAACCACTTGATATATAAGCGAATTCATCGGTGCTTGAATAAACTTCAACTTGACGAGTTTCAATGTTTGTTTTTGAATGATAAATCATCAAAAAGTATTTATTCTTATCAAAAATAAGTGCTTTCTTATTTACCGAAACCATTTCTGAATTCGTACTATATAATAATTTACCAGTACAAAACATATGAGGTTTTAATCCATATCCTGGGTTTTTTAAATATACCCTAGCTTTAATTGTTCTAGTTTCTGGATCAATCATATTTTCGATTCTCTTTACCGTTCCAACTATTGTTGAGTCTGGATTGGATAAAAGTTGAATTCGAATGGATTGACCTTTTTTTACCTTAGAAATGTCCTTTTCATAGATGTCAAATGCAATAAATACTTCATCTAATCGAGCAACAGAAAATAAATAATCATTTGCATCTGACCGTATTTGCATATTTGGGCCAACCTTTTTCTCAAGAATAAATCCTGCAACTGGAGATTTGATTACGTATTTCCCACCTTCTGTAATTGAATATACTTTATAAACTTCTTTAAGTCTAGCTAATTCGGCTTTTGCAATTTCCAAGTCCTTCTTTGCGTAGGCTAATTCACGTGCAGAACTAAATTTACTTTTATTTAATTCCAATTGAATTTCATATCCTTTTTTTGCCAATTCATATTCGTCTTGTGCAGCCAAATATTCTTTTTCAAATTCTCTAGCTTCTCCAGAATTCAAAGTAATCAGTGGTTTATCTAAATCAACTAAATCGCCAATTTCAAAATTCACGTCTATCACTTTTCCACCGATCATTGGGTAAACATTAACCAAATTATTTTCGTCTGGAACAACTTTTCCATTGAGCGATAATTCGCCCATTACAGGTCTTATTTCAGATGCAGAATATTCAATTCCTTTAAGTTGATCATCTGTAAATGTGAACTTACCTTTTTTTTCTTCTTGTTTTTCAGATGAACAAGAAACAAACATCAAGGAACAAACTGTCCCTATAAAAAACATATTATATTTCATGGATTTACTATTTAATAATTACAAGTGCTGACTGCAAGGACAGTAGACTATATGCGGTAATTATTATATAGTTTGTAGAGTTGTACATCATGTAGTGCACAAATAAAGAAGTAAAAATTAGGCTTTTCAATGGTTTCATTGAAAAACACATAAGAACATGATAAGGGAAGATTAAATAGAAAAAATGAGTTGACATTTCTATTTTGAACCGTGGTGACTTGACGCTTGAGAAAGTGACATTTTAAATCTGTGTGATCATTATTACCACCACATTTTAAGACTAAATCTTTTCCAAAGAAACCAACAAATGATGAATATGATTCTTTATACGACTCATGTGCATCCGTTGTGGAAGCCTTGGTATTATTTGAAAATACTAAGGTGAAAAATATAAGAATTATACTTAGTCTTGTTTTCACGGGCGCAAATATAGATGAATTCAATTACATTTCGTGTTAAGTCTTAAAACAATTTGTTAAAATTCAAATTAAAATAATAATTGTATCCCTAAAAAACTAAGGGGTAGCAATTTAATTTGTTGCCCTTTTTTATTAAAATATCCAGCGTTTGTGTTATCCGTCAATGCTTTGGTTTCAAAACGAAAAGTTAAGTGATTCGTAAGATTATAACGCAATCCTAAACTGAGACCACTGCAATTGAATCCGGGTGTGTTTGCTTGAACAAGTTGAATATTGTACGGGTCAATAAAATGTTCAAAGCGACTATTCAAAAATAAGTTATCATGGATTTTAAATTCTCCAGAAAAATTGAACTGACCCCAGGGCAAAAATTTAGTTTCTTTTTGCTGCATTCCTATGTATCCACAGCTGAGGAGTTTGAATTTTTTGGAGGTGAATATCCAACTCATCTCAGTAAAAAAACGATACCCAAACAACGGATTTTGGTTACTTTTTTCATTGCCATGATACGTCGTCCAGCTGACGTAATGTTTACTTTTGGTATATTCCAATTGTGTCCCTAACGAAGGTATTTTCTTTTGGAAATCGATGTGTTGCCAACCATTTAGTAAGAAAAAAGTCAAATTAAAGTGGGTAGAAAGTTTCTTTTTATACCGCGCACCTAGTAAATAATAAGGCACATATTCCGGTGCTAACGCTCGTGTCATGAAGGTTTGCTCCCATCCTTTGGCAAATTCATAGGTATATGGAGATGAAAAAACACCAACATCTAGCCACTCATCCTTTTTTTTATTTGGTTTAAAACCAACATACCCTACGTAAATCCATCGTGACCATTTTTTTTCTCCTGCATAATTCGAATTCATGTAGCTTCCAAATCCTGGACTAAACTGAAAACGAATTCGATTAGTTGGTTTGTAGCTTATTTCAACAAGCGCTAAATTTATAGTGGGTTCACCAAGGACGTTGTTTGAAACATAAATCGGAATTTGCTTGCTTTCTGCATCGTTGAGCTGCATTCCAAAATAATAATCGATGCCACCATGAATTTGAAGAGATGAATCTAGTTTATGAGATTGGCAAATACCAAATGTCAGGTTGAAAAGAAAAAAAACAAGAAAGAAAAAACGCATGAATTAATTAAGGAAAAAACGTTTAACAATTGGATTTAATGATGCATTTATCACAATAAACAATCCTCCTGTAGTAGTAAGAAAAAGTTCAAGTTTGGTGTCAGAAGAATTTAATGTTTTGAATGGGATTTTTCCCCCTGAAACCGAGTATATTTCAATCATATCGGTTGACAATTTATCATTACTGAAATTAATTTCAATCAGATTTTCTCCTGTTTGTTTGATGGTAAAATTGTTTTCCTCAAATTCTTGAACTTGAACTGTATTTATTGTGATCAACTGTACCACTGTATCCGAACCGCACGCTCCAGTACCAACTAACTCAACCGGAAAAACACCATTGTACCCAAAAGTATGCGTGGGGCTTTGCCCATTGGAATAATATTCGTCTCCAAAACTCCAACTGTACGTGTTTACGTAGTCTCCTGTCCCTTGAAATTGCATTTCTATCGAACTGGATCCTGTTACATAAGTGAAGTTAACTTGAGCCAAGGAATCATGGTGCTTTAATCGCCAGGTTGAAATGCTGTCCAAAACGGTTAAAGCAGCAATATTTTGCAACGTTGTGGCAGTCAGTTGATCTAATCCAGCCAAATAGCTTGCCCCCACAGGACTTTTTTTAAGAATTGAACTATAAAACACACAAGCATTTAAATAGGTCCCAGCTACACTTGGATGGGAGCCATCAGCAGAAAACAAATTGATGGAAGGATAGTTGTCAATAGTGTATTTCCACGCGGGCCCAGCAGCGGCTACGCTCGAATGTGAGGAATCGGCAATACGTAGATAAGCGTCTCTTAATCGCTTATTCATTTTATTGAATGTATTGATAGAATCCCATTGAGGATCTCCAATTTGTCTTCCCCAAGTCATGAAATATTGCACTTGCGTACAGGCTGTATTGGAATAAACAGAATCAGCTAATTGAACAGCATAGGGTAGGGTAGCCGTGTTTACTTGACCGTATGGGAAACTAGCTTCTTGACTTTGGCCTTGTAAAATCACGTAATCCCATGGTTGAGCGTGTATTTTTTGATAGGTTAGCGGGTCGTTAACATGATTTTGAAACGTAAATCCGCCGTTTGTTTTGGAATCAACGGTTGTTATATCACCTAATGATAAAGCTAAGTTTTTAAAGGTATTTGGCAAATCATTCGTATAAATATAGCTGTTGCCAATAAACAATACCGATACGCTATCCTGTGAAAAGCAAAAGTAGGACATAATAAATATGGTTAAACTTAGTGTTGTTTTCATATTCTTTTTTATTGTAAATTTAACCTACAATTTTAAATATGCGCTATTTCACTCTTATTTTAATTTCTTTTTTTTCCTCCTTTTGTTTTTCTCAATTCCAGTTTAATTTCACGGATAGTTTGCCGGTTATGAAAAATGGGCAAGAGCTTAGTTTGCCATGGGCAGGGGGATTAAATTATGCGCAAGTTTCAGATATTGACGTTGATTTTGATAGTGATATGGATTTGCTGGTATTTGACCGTAGTAATGATCAAATTCGTTTATTTGAAAACGCTCAAGAAAATGGCATCCGTTTTTACAAGTTTAATCCGCAAGGTTATTTGTTATTTCCGTCTGATATCAGGTATCGTGTTCATTGTATTGATTACAACGGAGATGGTAAGAATGATTTGTTTACATACGGAATTGGCGGGGTAAAGGTGTACAAAAACACGGGGAATAGTTCAACTGGTTTAACCTGGGAATTGGCTAAAAATCTACTTTATTCTGATAACTGGGGAACTCAATTGAATTTATATGTAAGCTCGGCTGATATACCCGCAATCGTAGATGTAGATATTGACGGCGATATAGATATTTTAACCTATCACATAAGCGGGGAATATTTGCAATATCACAAAAACCTAAGTCAAGAATTGTATGGACATTCAGATTCATTGGTGTATCAGCTGAAAAATGAATGCTGGGGCGGATTTCGTGAAGACGTTAATTCGAATACTGTTTTTTTAAATGATCAAACATCTCCTTGTCAAGCTGGCAATGTTCCCAATGCTGAATTGAAACCAATGAATCAGGAAAAGGCACATTCAGGTTCAACCGTTTTAGCACTGGATTACGATGGGTCAGGAGTCAAAGATTTGATTTTAGGAGACGTGGCTTATCCTTCCCTAAATTTATTGTTAAATGGAGGAACTTCTGTTAATTCAAACTCATTAATGGTTTCAGCAGATCCAAATTTTCCTGCGAATTCTACTCCCATTTCCATGCAACTTTTTCCCGCGGCTTATTGGGTTGATGTAGATTTTGATGGAAAAAAAGATCTATTGGTCGCGCCAAATGCAAAAAATGTATCTGAGAATGAAACAAGTCTACTAAAGTACAAGAATTCATCTACGAATACGAATCCAAATTTTATATACGAAACAAAATCTTTTTTGCAACAAGATATGATTGAGCATGGAACTGGATCG
>CAMAQX010000096.1 GCA_945860455.1 Lishizhenia tianjinensis | reverse complement strand
ATCTCATTTTGAAAAGTAAAACACAAATTTACATTTTAATCTCCACAAGACGGCTAATAGGAATCCAAACACCACCTTTGAGACAAATAAATTTGGAGCCAGCCGCCCAAATTGTTGTCTCTACCTTCTTAAGGTTCGTGTCATCATGAAAATAAATGGAAACTTTAGAATGATGCGCATTTCCCAAAATTGTTGCCTGCTCAATCTGATGAATCAAATCAGGATGTTGACTGATTTTGATTGGATTAGTAAAAGATAACGACGAGATTTCTTCCTTTTGAATTAATTGAGCTTCCATAAAAATCGATTTAGATTCCTAAGATAACGAAAAAAAAATATAAATCGTGCGTTCAAGACAAAAGATCTGTAAAATTTAGAATAAACTTATCCTTGCTTCTGAGTTAACACTCAGATCAGTAAATTCAGATTCCAGATAATGATAATAACTAGCCACAGCAATCATTCCAGCATTATCTGTGCAAAATTGAAATTCAGGGACATAAATATTCCAACCTTTCATTTTCTCATAGTCTTGTAATCTATCGCGCAAACCTTGATTCGCTGAAACTCCACCTGCAATTGCAATTTGTGTAATTCCTTCTTGTTGAACAGCAAGTTCCAATTTTATGAATAAAATATCTAGAATCGTTTGCTGTAGACTAGCACACAAATCAATCAAATTTTCTTGGATGAAATTCGCGTTTTTTCTAGTTTCCCCTTGAATAAAATATAAAAAAGAAGTTTTTAACCCACTAAAACTAAAATTGAGTCCATCCACTTTTGGTTTAGAAAATTGAAATCGCTTTGGATCTCCGATCTGCGCCAATTTATCGATTAATGGTCCTCCGGGATAAACAAGCCCCATGATTTTCCCACATTTATCAAATGCTTCACCTGCTGCATCGTCAATTGTACTTCCAATAACCTCCATTTTCTGAAAAGAAGAGACTTTTACAATTTGGGTATGTCCACCGGAAACAGTTAAGCATAAAAATGGAAAAGAAGGCTTTCTATTGCGTTCATTATCAATAAAATGAGCCATAATATGCGCTTTCATGTGGTGCACATCAATCAATGGTTTATTGAGCGATAAACTCAAAGCTTTGGCAAAGGATGTTCCTACTATCAGTGAGCCTAATAAACCCGGACCTTTCGTAAAGGCAATGGCATCAAGATCTTGTAAGCTTATCCCTGCTTGTTTCAACGCTTCTGTGACAACAGGAATAATATTCTGCAAATGAGCTCTGCTGGCAAGTTCAGGAACTATTCCTCCATATTGTTCATGTATCTTTTGAGTCGCAATTACGTTAGATAAGATTTGCGTATTCAAAGACACAGCTGCGGAAGTATCATCACACGAGGATTCTATACCTAAAATATATGTTTTTGTTTGCGCCAATATTGATTAACTTTGTAAATTAACGTAAATAGATGGCAAAGATATTTAAAATCATTGGGAGAACAACGGGGATTATCCTCGAATGGTTGCTCATTGCATTTTTTCTGCTTGCATTTGTTATTCGAACATCTACGTTTCAAACCTACTTGGCATCAATAGCTACAAGTATCCTCTCCAATGAATTAAATACAAGAATACAAATTGATAAAGTCGACATCTTATTTTTTGATCGTGCGGAGTTAAATCAATTATATGTGGAGGATCAGCAAAAGGATACATTGGCATTAATTAAATCACTGGTTGTAACTATAAATTTGCTAGATCTCGATAAACAAGTTTTTAGTTTAGACAAAGTGCAACTTTCCCAAGGAACGATTAAAATAAATCGGGCTAAAAATACGGGTGTTTTCAATTACGCTTTTATCGAAGAGTATTTTAGTTCAGAAAGTAAAAGTGATCCCAAACCATTTGATTTCAGTATTAATCGACTTGAATTAAGTGACATACGATTTAAATACGACGATAATAGAAAGAAACTAAATTCAAACGGGATTGACTGGAACCATTTAGCAATTTCAAGTCTTTCGTTAAAAGCGACAGACTTTAAAATTAATCTTTCTGATTTTCAAGCAAATATCATTGAACTTAAGTTGAAAGAAAGATCGGGTTTTACCATCAATCAACTCTCTACAAATCTTAAAATAAATAAAAAAGGTTTATTCTTAAGTGACATAGACATCTGCACCAATCAATCGGATATTTCAGCCAGTAAATTCAATCTACTCTATACAAAACAATCTGATTTTGAGGATTTTGAAAACAAAGTAAAATTTGACGCAAACATTCTTCAGTCATCAATTGCATTGGAAGAAATTGCTTTTTTTACCTCCGAAACGCAAGGCATGTTAGATTTCGTTCGGCTTGAAGGAAATATTTCAAATACTGTGAATCAATTATCACTCTCTGATTTTCGATTAGGATTTGGTAAAGTCTCCAAAATTGAAGGAGATTTTGTTTTACCTAATTTCACTAAAATCAATGAACTTGAAATCAATGAAACCATTCAGTACGCATACATTTCTGTTGAGGATTTAACGTCTTTTAAGTTGCCAAAGTCAGCTGGAATGAAGAACTTGAATTTGGGAAAAGAAGTTGAACGCCTTGGTTTTTTTGAAACAAAAAATTTCAACATTCAAGGAAAACCAGCAGATTTAGCCATTTTCTTTGAAAACACCAAAACAAAATTGGGAGAAGTGAAACTTAACTCCCCATTTCACATTTCAAATAATAATGGAACTATTGGGTTAAATTCTGAAACCAAAAATGGAGATGACATTGAATTAATTGATTTTAAAATTGGTGAACTTTTGGCGGATAATTCATTGAAAACAATTGATGGTAAGGTAAGTATACAATCTACCTATTATCCAACAGGGAATTTTGATATCGCTCAATTAAACGGAAAAATAAACCAAATTGATTATCAAGACTACTCAATCAATAATGCAACAATTACAAATGGTTCTCTTATCAATCAAGTTTTCCAATCGGAAATTGCTCTGGATGATGATATATTAAAACTTACCTACGTAGGTTATGTTGATTTAAAAGGAGATAAAAAATTAAAATTCAAAGTAAATCTCACCGAAGCATTATTAAATAGTTTAAACCTTGCACGTTCTACAAAAGCATCAAGTTTAAAATCAAATATTGATGTTGATTTGCAAGGATTAAATCCTACAACAATGAGTGGAAAAGTAATTTTCACAGGTTTTGTCTATAAAGAAGGAAAGGAAGAGATTGAAATTCCTAGGTTCGAACTCAGTATGACTCGTGGAAAGCTGGAGGATAAATTTAAAATTGTCAGTGATAGTTTAATTGAATTGGAGGTAATTGGAAAATTTGATCTAAAAAGTATAGGGAATGAATTCACTAACCAGATATCAATAGCTTTCCCGTTTCTTTCTAAGTCATTTCCGAAGAAGAATGTGAGCAAAAACAATCATTTCACCTACGATTTAACCATTCTAAATACAAGTAATTTATTAGGTAAGATGTTACCCGGGGTAAAAAATTTTTCAATATCAAATGGCACTACGATTAACGGTTCATATAGTGCAAAGGATGAAAATTTTGAACTTAAAATGTATTCTTCGGAAGGTTTATCATTTGATAATATGAAAATCGGAAAAATTGAGTTAAAACAAATCATTAACAAAGATAAACTTGATGTTAAATTAGATTTGTTTGATGTCAATTATGGGAATAAAGTCAAATTCAATGATATAAACTTTAATACTCAAAATGAAGGAATAAGACGAGATTTATTGTCCTCTAACATAAACTGGACAACGACGGATAATATCAACTCTAATCTTTCTTGGTTGACAACAATCAAAGATGCAAGTAATTTCGAAATAAATTTAAATGAATCTGCATTTTCAATCAATAGTCAAATCTGGAAAATCAGCGAATCTTCATACATTTCTTATAGTCCGGAATTAATTTCAATTGAAAATTTCCTTCTATCCAATAATAATCAAAAAATTGGGCTAGATGGAAATCTTTCAAGCTTAACAAATGATTTTTTAGATTATAAATTAGAGAACATCAACTTGGCTGAAATTGACCAAATACTCGGATTACGACAAGGATTAAGTGGCATGCTGAATGGAACAGGCAGAGTTTCGGATCCAATAAATAATCTATCGATAAAAAGCACGTTGGATATTGACCAACTTCAACTAAAAACACAAGCTGTTGGAGATATCCGTGTGAATGTGGACTGGGATCCGAAAAGAGATTATTTAGACTTAAGTGGAATTATTAAAAACAAGGGTAAAACCAATTTTGAATATGATGGAAAGTACTATTTCAAGCGCACTAAAGAAAATCTCGATTTCAACCTTAAATTCAGAGAATTCGATATCTCATTTGCCAATGCATACGTGGATAAAGATGTTATAAGCAACATCAGAGGGGACATTTCAGGCCTAGTTAAAATTACCGGCACACCCAATAAACCTAAATTTCATAGTAGAGAATTATTTTTGAAACGGGCTAAAGCTAAAGTTGAAATATTAGGAACAACTATGGCCTTATCGGGTAAATTCAACTTAATGGACAATGATGTGTATGGAGATAAAATTGAATTGGTGGATGAAGAAAACAATAGAGCGTATTTAAATTTTGGACTTTATAACTTCCTTGGAAAATGGAACTATGACATTGGTATTGATATCTTGGAACGACTTAATGCCTCCAAACGTTTTCTCGTATTGAATACCAAATACAAAGACGGTGATTATTATTATGGAAAGGTTTATGGTACGGGAAGTTGCAATATTTCTGGCAATACCGATCAATTAGACATTGCTGTTGATATTAAAACAAGCAAAGGAAGTAAGCTCACGCTTCCGCTATATGGTGTTTCTGAAGTTGAAGAAGGAGATGATTTTATTACATTCACTAAGTCAAATAATTCAGATGATTCGTTGAAAAAAATAGATCTATCCGGAGTAAAACTTGATTTAAATTTTGAAGTCACACCGGAAACGGAATTAAATGTGGTGTTCAACGATCAAACACAAGATAAAATCATCTGTTTTGGAAGCGGGAAAATCGGGATGAAAATAGATGATAAGGACAATGACATTAAAATGACAGGAAAGTACAACATTGAAAAAGGAAGTACTTACAATTTTGCCATGGGTCAGATAAAAAAAGAATTTAACATTGATCAAGGAAGTTATATAGAATGGTCAGACAATATCTATGATGCAGTCGTTAATATTAAAACTTCTTTCAAAACTAAATCTGATTATGGGGCATTAGCACCAGAGCTCGAGGAAACAACGCTTGCCAATCAACCTGTGAATTGTGAATTACTTTTGAAGGGACAACTTACAAAACCTGAAATTTCATTTAATTTAAAAGCGGAACAAAATTTGCCCGAAACCGGAAAAGCATTGCTGAATCGAGTATTAGATGAACAAAGTGAGATAAACCGTCAGTTTTTCTCATTACTTGTTTTTAATCGATTTCAACCCTTGAAAGGAAATATTTCTGCCAGTGGATCCGCAGCATTAGATTTAGCAGAAGCACAAATAAACGATTTGTTATCAAAAGCCTCAGAAGAATTTAAAATGAAAATGAACATCGATTCAGACATAGAGTTGATTGCTGAAAAACGCTTTTTTGAAGATCGATTGATCATTACAACCTCTGTGGGTGTAGAAACTGGATCCAATAATTCTGAAACAAGTTCATCAACAGCGTCTAAAAACACGATTATTGGTGACGTGCGAGTGGAATATTTAATCAACGAAAAAGGGACCTTCCGCGTGAATGCTTTCAATGAATCAAATCGAAACACTGTAAATCAATCCGCTGGATTGTTTTCTCAAGGGGCAGGTTTAAACTACCAGGAAGAATTCAATGGGTGGAACGATTTTCAACTCATTCAGTCTTTTCTGGATATCTTTAGACCCAAAAGAAATAAAAAGGTTAAAACGAAACGAAATAAAAGACAAATTAAAGTTTCTGATGCTAAAGAAAATAAGGATTCTCCCATTGATAAGCTTCCAAATGATAAGCAATTGAAAGAATAATTCTACACAAAAACAACTTACCCGTTTGATTTGACTGTTATATGAATCGCACCTATTACTGTATTTCCGGTTAATTCAATCTCTTTTTACTTGAATTAAGTGGTGACTCATTTTTCATTAATATTTAAGTCCTTATCTACCATTTAATTCAATTTCAATATTTACTTTTGAGAACCAAAGCTTAATTCTATGAAAAAAGTACTGATTGCTAATCGAGGAGAAATTGCACGAAGAGTTATTCGAACCCTTCGAAAAATGAATATTTCCACCGTAGCTGTTTATTCAGATGCAGATAAAGATGCTCCACATGTCAAAGAAGCAGATGAAGCTGTATATTTGGGTGCAAGCCCCTCCTCTGAAAGTTACTTAAATCAAGATAAAATACTGGATTATTGCAAGCAATTGGGCGTGGATGGAATTCATCCAGGATATGGTTTTTTATCAGAAAATGCCGGTTTTGCCCGAAAAGTAAAAGCAGCAGGAATAAAGTTGATCGGTCCTTCCCCAGAATCAATGGAAGTTATGGGCGATAAATTAAGTGCCAAACAAGCGGTTAAAGAATTTGGCGTTCCCTTAGTTCCCGGAGTGGATCATGCCATTACCGATATTGAGAAAGCAAAAAAAATCGCTGAAAAAGTAGGATATCCAATTTTGATTAAGGCATCTGCAGGTGGAGGTGGTAAAGGAATGCGTTTGGTTGAACATTCAGGTGAATTTGAAGAACAAATGAATCTTGCCCAAAGTGAAGCACGCAATTCATTTGGAGATGATGCCGTTTTTATCGAAAAATTTGTCACCAAACCAAGACACATAGAAATACAAGTATTTGCTGATCAACAGGGAAATACCGTTTATATTTTTGAACGAGAATGTTCTATCCAACGACGACACCAAAAAGTAGTTGAAGAGGCACCAAGTGCGATAGTTAGTCCTGAATTGCGTCAGCGCATGGGGGAAGCTGCCGTCGCTGTTTGTAAAGCATGTAACTACGAAGGTGCTGGAACAGTTGAGTTTTTATTAGATGCCAATTTAGATTTCTTTTTCTTAGAGATGAATACACGTTTACAAGTGGAACATCCGGTAACAGAAGAAATTTCTGGACTCGATTTAGTTGAATGGCAAATAAGAGTAGCGAGAGGAGAACGATTACCTAAACTACAAGATGAGCTGGAAATCAATGGTCATGCGATTGAAATCCGTGTGTATGCTGAGGATACACTAAATGGCTTTATCCCTGATATCGGAACATTAAATCGCTATCGTTTGCCTTCTGGTGATGGAGTACGTGTGGATGGTGCTTTTGAAGAAGGTATGGAAATTCCGATTTACTACGATCCAATGATCGCGAAATTAGTCGTTTGGGGTAAAGACCGTGATGAGGCAATTAGGAAATGTGTAGTAGCAATTGATGATTTCGAAATTTCAGGACTAAAAACCACCCTAGATTTTGGCAAATATGTGCTCACTCATCCAGCCTTCTGTTCGGGTGACTTTGATACAAATTTCGTTAAATCTTATTTTTCTGATAGTCAAGCGATTTTTGATGGATTTACGGAGGAAACCACAGCTTTACAGAGCGGAATTAATCAACTTTGGGAAGACCTAAAAGCATCCAACCAAAAACAATTTGCCTCCCATCCTATTATTACAAATTGGGTAAAAGTTCCTTAAAACCAGAATAAATGTCAATCGGAATTGTTCTAAAATCTACGGGTAAATTTTATACGGTTTTAATGGACAATGGTGTTGAAATTACAGCGCGTATTCGAGGAAAGTTTAGACTTGAGGGATTGAGAACAACTAATCCTGTTGCAGTTGGAGATCGAGTGATTTTACGTGAAGAAAAAAACGATGACGAAGAATTATTTACCATTGAAACGGTTGAACCAAGACGCAATTATTTGGTTCGTAAATCAACTAATCTCAGCAAACAAAAGCAAATTCTCGCTTCCAATATTGATTGTATCTATTTAGTGGTTACGATTGAACAACCCACCACGCAATTAGGTTTTATTGACCGTTTTTTAGTTTCGGCTGAGTCATTCAGAATTCCCGTTACCATTTTATTCAACAAAATTGATGTATACAGCGAAGAGTCTAAATTAACGATGCAAATTTGGAAGGAAATATACGAAAGTATTGGATATCCTTGTCATTTCATTTCTACTCTTGAATCCGAAACCTATCAGTTTTTAAACGAGGAAATCAAAGAAAAACAAGTGCTTTTTGCTGGAAACAGTGGCGTTGGCAAAAGTTCAATCGTAAAATGCATAGATCCCCGAATTGATTTACGAATTGGTGAAATATCAGAAGCTCATTTTTCGGGCAAACACACCACCACTTTTGCAGAAATGTATCAAGTGGAATCAGGTGGATTTATTATTGACAGTCCTGGAATTAGAGCATTTGGTTTAGTTGAAATTGAAAAGGAGGTACTTGCTCATTATTTTCCAGAAATGCGTCAATTATTAGGTCAATGTAAATTTCATAACTGCATGCATGTAAATGAACCTCACTGTGCCGTAAAAGAGGCAGTGGAAAATGGAGAGATTGAGGAATCTAGGTACATTCATTATTTGCAAATGCTTGAAGATTATGGAAGCGACATCCACCGTAGAAACGACCACGAATGAGAATAGTTATTCAACGTGTAACTGAAGCATCAGTAACCATCAACCAGCAGATTCATGGTCAAATTAAAACAGGCTACCTTGTATTGGCGGGGTTTGAAGAAAACGATTTGGAGGAAGACTTAC
>CAMAQX010000095.1 GCA_945860455.1 Lishizhenia tianjinensis | reverse complement strand
AGAGGTTGCGGCAACATTTTACATTCATTTGAAAGATGAGTACAAAACGGCTAAGGCACAGCGAATTGAGAAGGAAAAAGCAATGGAGAAAGATAAAAAAGATGTGTTTTATCCAACTTTTGATGCAATTAGAGAGGAGGAATCGGATCAAGCATCGAAGTTAATTGTGATAATTACTGATTTAGCAGGTAATGAAATCAAACGCATTCAAACAAATGCCGCGAAAGGAATGGCAAAACTAATGTGGAATTTAAGGGGAGAATCTACCAATCCAATTTCGGCAAAATCTGCTTCATCTAATGGATATTTAGTGCAACCCGGAAAATATACGGCAACCGCTTACTTATTGAAAAACGGAATACTTGAATCAATAGGAGAAAAGCAAACATTTGAAGTGAAAATGCTTCAGAATTTATCTGTTCCGGCCACTGATTTTGTTGCTTTGGATGCTTTTAGAAAGGAAGTTTCTCAGTTGAATAAAGGAGTGAGTGAAACTGGGATAAATCTCGGTAAAATTCAACCACAACTAGATGCAATTGAGAATGCAATAACCAATTTTCCGGGTGCTGACTTCAAACTTTTAGAAGAAGTTAGGGCATTGAAAAAAATGCGAACAGAATGTGCGGTGATTTTGTGGGGAGATGGAGTGCGTTCTTCTCGTGAATTTGAAGTAGAACCAAGTCTAAACGATCGATTGTCGATGTTAGAATACAAATTATATGAAAATCGTTCAGGTGTAAGCAATACGCACAAACGAAACAATGAAATTGTGAGCGAAGAACATGAACTATTAAAAAATAAGGTAGAGGGAATATTGATCAGAATAGCGGCTATTAAAAATACCCTGAAACAAGCAGGTGTTCCTTACATTTCAGAATAAAGTTGAGGTTGTAATTGGATGATAAAGTTCTAGCTTTTGTTTTTGCTACCACTCGTTTTTTTTGCGTTTAAATTCGATTTCTTTGCCCCATTATTTTTAACGGCCACATGGCGCGCAAGAATTTTTTGACCGTTCCTTCTGGAATCTGCAGTTTTCTTAAGTTCATGCATGATGTCTGAAGCATGTTTCCTCGTTGTATCAATGTCGACAATAGGGTAGGGATAATCAATTCCTATTTTGCAATTATAAAACACTTGGTCCATTTCACTCATTTTCCAAGGTTCATGAATCAGGCTTGTGGGCACTTCGGCTAACTCCGGTATCCATTTGCGAATGAACGTTCCCTCTGAATCGTGGGCTTCAGAATTTTTAATGGGGTTATAGATGCGCAAGGTGTTCACACCCGTTAGACCTGCCTGCATCTGAATTTGTGGATAATGTATTCCGGGTTCATAATCCAGAAATTGCCGGGCTAAAAAATGTAATTCTCTCCAGTCTTGCCAGAGATTATAAACAAAGAATGATACCACCATTGCCCGCATGCGAAAATTTATGTAACCTGTTTCAACCACACAGCGCATACACGCATCCACTAAGGGAATTCCGGTCGTTCCTGTTTGCCAAGCTTGGATATATGCGTCATTTTTTATTTTCCCAAGATTTTCATACGATGGATTGACTGCTTCAAATTCCATTTCGCATTCAGCTTCAAACTTTTGGATAAAATGACAATGCCAGTGCAAGCGCGAAATGAAATTGTTCAAAGAACGCTTGTTTCCTCCTTGATTTTTAGTGATCAATGCCAGTTGATATACTTGTCTCATGGAGAAATTTCCGTATGCTAGATAAGGCGATAAGCGACTACAAGACGTTCGAGAAAGTAAGGGCTTGGAAATACTTTTACTATAGTTTTCATGTCTCTCACGAAAAAAACTACGGGCATATTTCTGAGCGTTTAGCTCACCCCCAGGCTGGAAAAAGGGATGGGTATCTTGAAATTCTAGCGGGATTTTGTTTTCTGAATAGTCCTCAATCCAATCTGTACTGATTTTCAAGGTGTTCAATTGGTTCAGTTCAATTTCAACGGTTGGGGAATGCATAAAGTTCAGCCATTTTTTATCCCATCCATCACGGTTTGAAATGCCACGTAAAACACCATTGCATTGAGATTCTACCCATTGAATTGCTTGTTTGCGAAACAACTTTTTCAAGGCTAAGTCTCGATCAAAAGAAAGGCGATTGCCTGTTTCTTGGTGCGAAAAAACGGTTTGAATCGCATAATCTTGGATCAAATGCTCAAAAATTTCAATTGAATTTCCGTACAAAATAGTCAACGTTTGATGGGGCGATAATTGCTTGCGCATATCCATTAATGATTGATAAACAAAGCGCCAATGCCTTTTATCTGAATCGTGGTAATCAATTAATTTAGCCTCAAAAATATATAAGAGAATGACTGGTAAATCAGAAGTTAAGGCATTTTTGAGTGGTTCATGATCAGCGAAACGTAAATCTCTTTTGAACCAAACAATATTAATTTTTTGCAATGCCATGTATTCTTAAACAACGAATGCAAGGTATAGTTTATCCGAAAGCACCTCGTTTGGCTGAATATGTTCCTTTTTATTGTTAGATTAGAATTCACAATTAGTTCATTTATGAAAAAAAGCTTGTTTTTGTTGATTGCCTTCGTTTGCATAGGTAATTTGATTGCGCAAAAGTCATCCAATTCAGAGGTGTATTTTGATAGTGTTGTGCACGAAAACAATTTCTTAGTTATTCTAGATAGTACGAATGCTGTCAACTCGCCGAAAAAATTCCAGCTAGATGATTCAGACTGTTATTTGCAGATTGAAGGGAAATATGCTGTTCTTTCCTATCGTTTGCGCGGAAAAAATGAATTTGCATCGGGGAAAGTTTACCAAACTGGCAAAGTGACCTTGGATAATTCAGAATTGTATCAACTTATTTCATTTCAAGGTGACAGTCGTTTTGAAGCAAGTAATCAAGGAAAAAGGTTTTACATAGCTTATCGTTTTTTGAACGACGCAGAAGACAAGGTGGAAATAGTTTTTTGCTCCAACACATTCACCCCAACGCGTTATTTTAATGCTCATCGTGCAAGCGATAGCGAAAGGAAACAACTCCTTGAACGATCAAATCGACAGAATGCCGTTAATGGATTTTGAATTGTTGAAAAAGGCTCGTATAAAAACCTAAAAGTTGGTCAGAAACCAGAAATAGTTTAAAAACGAATGTAATATCCTGCGTTTAATCCAATCGTGAACAAATACCTGGTGATTGGTGCATCAATGATTTTTAGGATACGGCGTAAAATTGATGGGGTCAATAGTTCCATGACCATGTGGTTTATTCCAATTTTCTGTAATTAACTGCGTGTTTTCAATAATTAATTTACATGATACGATTTGATACGATTTATACTATTTCTAATGGATGATTTGGTGCTTTTTGTCCCATGTTTGTATGTTGTGTACCAAAAAAAGTGAATTTGGTACATGTAAAAATAGGTTGGGATTAAATCGTTTGAAATTATACGATTGTGATACGAAAAGCAAGACTTATTCATCTTCCTCTTCCTTTTCCTCTGGTGGTGGATCGTTTGATTCTTCTTCAATGGATACATTGGCCTTGGAGAAGAAATATTCTTGCTCCCCTTGAATACATCGTACAAAATGCCCATTTATTTCGAAATTATTGTCCAAATAAAAATCCGATTTATCTTGGTTGAATATCACATAATAGGTGTCGTATGAATCACCAATTACGTTTGCTTGGTTTTTGGATGAGGTTGTCCAAAAGCTAGTTTGCATAAATCGTCCTTCAATATTCCCATCGTTTCGTAAATACCCAAGTGGCTCAATATTCATTTGAAATAAATTTTGTCCTGTTGTTTTGCTCCTCCACTGGTTATTGCTGCGTAATTTATCTGCTGAATTTTTATACAACGCACATTTACATATTGTATCGTAATTCAAATAAGCGCGTAAATAAGACCATTCATTAGAGGTCGGAATTTTAAATCCTTCCGGTGCCAAACCCCTAGGATCAACTACAGCAAACCAGTTGTATATTTTACCATAAACACTATCGTTCTTTTCGTTATAATTTAAACTACAATAAGCTGGTTCCCCATTTTTGAAAAATTGTTCCCATTCAGTAGGGTTTTTAGCGCGCGCTATTTCCTGACCATTTCTAAAGGTTGAATTATTTAAGTTCTGGATTCCCCAGTAGAGTTGACCTATTTTTACATAATTCTGCCCCACCAAAGGAAGAGAATTAAAACACAATACGAATAATAGGAGAAAAATGACTTGTTTCATGATTTCCGTTTAATGGCTATTTTCTTGAAAAGTTACACTTCAAAGGTAAGAGCTTTCTGTTAATTCTCGGTGTTTAATCTTTATCTTTGCAACCATTGAAAAATTATGGAATATAACTTTAGAGAAATAGAGCAGAAGTGGCGAAAATTTTGGGCTGAAAATCAAATCTATAGAGTAGAAGAGGACCCCAATAAACTCAAGTATTATGTACTGGATATGTTTCCGTATCCTTCTGGCGCCGGGCTACATGTTGGTCATCCGCTGGGTTATATTGCCTCTGATATTTATGCACGCTACAAACGCTTGGAAGGGTTTAATGTATTGCATCCGATGGGCTATGATTCATTTGGGTTACCTGCCGAACAATACGCGATTCAAACCGGACAACATCCTGCTATTACGACAGAACAAAACATTGCACGATACAGAGATCAATTAGATAAAATGGGCTTTAGTTTTGATTGGAGTAGGGAAGTGCGCACCTCTTCTCCAGATTATTACAAATGGACTCAATGGATTTTCAAATTGTTGTTCAATGCCTATTACGATACCGTGAGTAACAAAACAACGGCTATTGATCAACTGATAGCGCATTTTGAGCAACACGGATCGGCCAATTGTCCAGCTTTCACCGAAGAGGAATTTTCTTTTACGGCCGAGAATTGGAATGCATTTTCTAATAAAGAAAAGGAACAAGAGTTACAAAAATTTCGCTTAGCGTATTTAGCGGATTCTTGGGTCAATTGGTGTCCTGCCATGGGTACGGTTTTAGCCAACGATGAGGTGGTAAATGGATTGTCTGTGCGCGGTGGTCATCCGGTGGAGCAAAAACTCATGCGTCAATGGTCGATGCGTATTAAAGCGTATTCTGAACGTTTATTGCAAGGCTTGGATACCATAGATTGGACGGATGCGTTAAAAGAACAACAACGAAACTGGATCGGAAAATCGCAAGGTGCTTCCGTTTCTTTTCCTCTTTGGAACGGAATAGAAGGGGAGAATGTCACCCCACTTGATCTCCCCTCAATGGGAGAAAATTCTAAATCAATCGAAGTATTTACAACCCGCCCAGATACCATTTTTGGTGTCACATTTTTAGTGTTAGCACCAGAACATGAATGGGTGGCGCAATTGACTACAGAGATACAAAAAGAAGAGATTGAATCGTATCAAAAATCAGCTTCCCTCAAAACGGAAAGAGACAGACAATCAGATGTTAAAAATATTTCAGGTATATTCACTGGTTCGTACGCTATTCATCCGTTTACCGGTGAAAAAGTAGAAATTTGGATTGGAGATTATGTTTTGGCTGGATACGGAACAGGCGCAGTTATGGCTGTCCCATGTGGGGATCAACGAGATTTTGATTTTGCACGCCATTTTAACAAAGAAATTCGAAATATATTCAAGGATACGGATATATCGAATGAAGCGTACACGGAGAAAGATGCAATCATTGCCAACTCCGATTTCTTGAATGGATTACCGGCCAAAGAAGCGATAAAACGCGCCATTCAAGAAATTGAAAAAAGAGGATTGGGTTCGGGGAAAACCAATTACCGATTGAGAGATGCTGTTTTTTCTCGTCAGCGGTATTGGGGTGAGCCATTCCCGGTTTATTATGAGGATGAACTTCCAACGTTAGTTGAGGATGAACATTTACCAATCCAATTGCCAGAGGTGGATAAATATTTGCCTACGGAAGATGGTGAGCCTCCATTAGCACGATCCAAGAAAGAAGATTGGAATTTCACGCGAGGAGATCGAATGGAATACAATACGATGCCAGGATGGGCTGGAAGTTCATGGTATTTTCTGCGCTATTTGGATCCTAAAAATGATCAAGAATTTGTTGCAAAGGATAAAGTAGATTATTGGGGCAATGTAGATTTATACATCGGAGGCTCTGAACATGCCACCGGACATTTGTTGTATGCTCGTTTTTGGACAAAAGCCTTGTATGATTTGGGGTATATTCCTTTTGAAGAGCCGTTTCAAAAATTAATCAATCAAGGAATGATTTTGGGGCGCAGTAGTTTTGTTTATCGCATTCAACAGTCCAATGAATTCGTTACGTTTAATAAGAAAAACGACTATCATGTAACTCCTATCCACGTGGACATAAGTTTGGTAGATAATGACAAACTTGATTTGGAAGGATTTAAAAATTGGATGCCTGAATACGAGAATGCAACGTTTATTTTAGAAGAGGATCAATCGTATATCTGTGGATTTGAAGTCGAGAAAATGTCGAAAAGTAAATTCAATGTACAAACTCCTGATTATTTGATTGAGAAATTTGGTGCGGATACGCTGAGGATGTATGAAATGTTTTTAGGTCCATTGGAGCAAAGTAAACCTTGGGATACCAAAGGAATCACAGGCGTGAATGGGTTTTTGCGTAAGTTTTGGCGTTTGTTTCATCACTTGGAAAATCAATTTTCATTATCCCAAGATCAAGGAACGGAGAAAGAAATGCGTGTTTTACACCGCACAATTAAACGCATTCGGGAGGATTTAGATCGATATTCATTTAATACATGTATATCTACTTTCATGATTGCAGTGAATGAATTAACTGATTTAAAATGCAACAAACGACAGGTATTAAAGCCTTTAGTGGTTCTTATCGCTCCTTTTGCCCCGCATGTAGCGGATGAGTTATGGGAGAAATTAGGAGAACAATCAGGTTCGGTTCATACCCAACAATATCCAATAGTTGATGAGTCATTTTTAGTGGAATCTAATTTCGATTATCCAGTTTCGTTTAATGGTAAAATGCGTTTTAAAGTTAATTTAAGTGCACAATTAGATGCAAAAGGAGTTGAAGAGCACGTTATGAACCTGGAAGAAACTCAAAAATGGTTGGAAGGAAAGGCTCCAAAGAAAGTAATCATTGTACCAGGTAAGATCATCAATATTGTTCTTTAATTAAATTCAATTTTCCAGTTTAATGATGAGAATAAGCGTTTTATTATAACAAAATGAAAATTAATTAGTTAATTCAATTATTTAGGTTTACATTTGCGGAGCTGTACACAAGGTATGGTGATTTAATTTTTTTTTTATTTTTTATGAATATTTATTGTGGAAACATTAGCTTTCGTGCGACTAGTCAAGACATCGAAAAGCTATTTGAAAGTTTTGGAGAAGTATCTTCTGCCAGAGTAATTACTGACCGTGAAACAGGACGTTCACGTGGGTTTGCTATTGTTGAAATGGAAAATGACGACAATGCACAACAAGCCATCGTTTCTCTTAATGGAAATGATTTCATGGGAAGAAACTTGGTTGTTAACGAGGCAAGAAGAAAATAATAGTACTCGAGTCATTATGGAAAAGGGTTGGCGTTTGTCATCCCTTTTTTTTGCGCTCTATAATTCTGTAACTGTGTGGCTATCTAAAAGATCAGTGTAAACTTGATTTAACAATTGATATATTGTCGATTATTTCGCCTGATTCATCAGAAATCACAACAAAATATTTCCCCATCGCACATTGCGTCAGGTCAATTTCTAAATGATTATATTCCATTATTTTCACCATAACTAATTGTCCTGTTTCAGAAACAACTTTTACACTAGCCAATTTTTGATATTCTGAAGGAGCCACAATTGTTATTTTCGCTGAAAATGGATTTGGATAGGTATTAAAAGTAAATCTACCAGCAATTCCGCTTATTGGAACGCCCGGTTGAGTAAGGCTTATTGTAGTTTTATCTGGTTGCTGAAAACCTTGAGTAATTATCCTAGATGATAACGTGTTTACATAGGTGGAAGTAAAGGGCTCTCCTACAGTATACGATAATTGGTTTTTTTCAGTAGGAATAACACTTTGGAAAATAACCGTTCTTCCAGCAGAACCAACAACGCTTCGATCTGGCATTGTGGATTGTGTTAACGTTAATTGAGGGGAAGTAATGTAACACATCGTTCCCCAGGGTTTCCAATCTCCTCCATTATTCCATTGGATATAGCATTCAAACGTTTTACTAGAGGGTACATTAAGGAAATTACTCCAGTAAACATAGTTCACATTACGCAAGGCTGTTTGGTCAAAATAGGTTTGTCCTGGTAAATTTTTTAATCTAAAACGATATTGGGTGGCAAAAGGTCGCGTATAACAAACAAAATTCGCACCCCAATTCAAGGCTTGTATACCGCAGTAACCAGGTTGCAGTTGTGTTTGTTGCGATAAACAGGTCTTTATTTGACATACTGGACCATAAGAACTCCAATTAACACCACCGTCATTGCTCCAAGAGACAGAAATTGAATACCAAGTAGTGTCCTTCATACCCAAAAATTGGCCTATACTTATTTGAGAACCAGAGACTGTTGAACCAGCAATTGAAGGACGAGTTTTTTCTGAAAAATAACTAGAATTACCTGCAATGTTCGTTGCTTTGTATTTATAATGAGTTGCGCCACTTGTATAAGTAGAATACACTTCACCTTGTTGACCAAGCCAAGAGGTCATTTGTTGACCACAATGAACTGGTTTTAATTGACTCAAAGTTTGAGCATTCGTTAGCGATAAATTCACTATTGAAAAACATGTAACTAAAAATAAATAGTTCAACAATTTCATTGA
>CAMAQX010000094.1 GCA_945860455.1 Lishizhenia tianjinensis | reverse complement strand
TTGGTGTGTCTGATTTTTTTTGCCTGTTCTAATCGTGAACGTTGTTCTGCTGTTAATACGTTAGAATAATTTTGACATTCGCCAGTTGCCGCTACAACATGATCAGCAGGAACAGTAATTGAAACCTCATAATCCCCAAAAGGCAAGGTAAATTCTCCTCTCCCTAAAAATTGTTTATTTTGCCAACCCGTTACATCATTATAGACACACATTCTTGGGAAATGCTGTGCGATTGTATATAAATAATTGTCCTCTTTAGGGAAATGCTCATATCCAGATCTACCACCTACAGCCATTCTATCATTGATATTGTACCACCAACTAATTTGAAATGAAATACTTGTATTTGGTAATAAAGGTTTATCCAAATCAATTCTCATCATCGTTTTATTGATTGAATAGTTCATTTTTCCACCTGTAAGACTTTTTATTTCTTCAATTTTAAATCCACCATCGTAAAAAAACATCCGTTTTTGAATATCATCAATGGATCTAAAATCTTCCATTTTTTCAATTTCAATTAATTTAGAATCTGAATTTTGATTTAAATAATTTTGATCTAATTGAAGCCATAAATAAGCAAGTTTATCTGGTGAATTATTGGTATAAGTTATTGTTTCAACCCCATACAACTTCTGAGCCTTGTCATCAATGGTTATTTTCATTTTATAGTCTGCCTTTTGCTGGTAATACTCATGACCGGGAGCTCCCGAGGCTGTTCTATATGTATTTGCAGTTGGTAATTCGTGATCTAACTGAGCAAATTTCTTTTGAGAAAAAAGGAATATCGGTACAATAACTGAAAAGAGAAAAAGGAATGATTTTGTATTCATAATTTAGTTGATTTCTATAAACTGATTGCGTGAATTAGGTAAAAAAACACAGGTTCTTTTTTTATCTAGGTAAGTAAAAGTAATTTTATTCTGTTGTAAAGGGAAATAATCCATCATTAAATCAAAATGAATGGAAATACCTTTTTGTATGGGCACATTGACGGCGGAAAAATAAAATTCAATTTCTCCATTCAGTAATAGTTGATACCCTTCATATATCAGGTTAAATTCATTAGTAGTAAAATTAGATGAACTTAAAGCTGACTTCAATACAAAATGACTTTGAATTTCTTTACAAATTATCGTTGTTTCTAACGAATCTGTTAAGGCATTCTCAAGGGGGGAGGAAATCTTTTTTGATTTTAGCAGGTAATCTTCAAAATCATGAGCAGTAATAACTAATGTAATTTCAACTTTTTCCTTTTCTGCAATGTATTCAATTTCCGCAAAAGAAAAATAGGAATCGTGCGCTTGAAAAATGGAACAAATAAAAACGAAGAATATAGAAATAGAGTATTTTCCCAAAAAGTGATCCGCTGATTTTTTCATTTACCTACTCTACCTAATTCAATTATACATGTTGTATGCATCACAACAATGATTTTTGTAAATGAAAATGAACAAAAAAGAATTTTTCTCTATGAAAATCATGTTGATGACTTGTAAAAATACTAAAAATTAAAATCTAAAAACAATTCAAATAAAATAAAAACCGAATAAGTCTGTTCAAACTAAGGTTGTATCTTCGTGCATATGCTTTTGCGACAAGTAGTTGTTTTTATTGTATTTTCTTTGTTTGCTCAATTTACGATTGGTCAGACAAATTCTTATAGAACATTAAGATTTAAACCAACCGATTTACTCATAGATTTTGACACGCTCAGCGTTTATCCTTCATCTTTTAGCGTTCTATGTCGTGGTGTAGTGATCCCTCCAGAAACATATTTGTTGGATTTCGCTAAATCAACGATTCAATTTTATACAATACCAAATGATTCGATAGAAATTAACTACCGTGTTTTTCCATTTGACCTATCTAAGCCTTATAAAAAAAGAGATACAACTATTCTTTTTAACGAAATAGAAAGTGATAGAGAACGATTTTTAATTAAGCAAACGTATACGGTTGATGATGTCTTTGGCGGTTCAGAAATCAACAAACAAGGAAGTATTTCTCGCGGAGTTTCATTTGGGAACAACCAAGATTTAGGAATAAACTCTTCGTTAAATTTAGAATTATCTGGACAAATTTCTCCAAAATTGAAATTACTTGCTTCAGTTTCGGATGCAAATATTCCAATTCAACCCGATGGAACAACAAATAAATTACAGGAATTTGATCAACTTTACATTCAAATTTTTTCGGATGACTTTAAAGTCATTGCGGGTGATTTTTGGTTAAATAAACCGGAAGGATACTTTTTAAATTATCGAAAGCGAGCGCAGGGACTTACAACAAGTAGTACCTTCCGAACGAAAAAAAATAATACCTGGTTTACTCAAGTGAGCGGTGCTTTATCGAAAGGAAAATTCAATCGACAAATTATTCCAGGAATTGAATCAAATCAAGGTCCATACCGATTAAAAGGATCTGAAAATGAGCCTTTTATTATTATTTTAGCAGGAACTGAACGCGTATTTATTGACGGGAAATTACTTGAACGCGGTCAAGAGTTTGATTACACGATTGATTACAATACATCTGAGGTTATTTTCACCTCTCGCAACCTAATCACGAAGGACTCAAGAATAGTGATTGAGTTTCAATATTCCGATCAAAATTTTGCTCGTTCTTTGGTTCAAAGTGCAACTTCCTATCAATCTAAAAAATTGAAATTTTGGATGAATCTTTACTCAGAGCAAGATGCCAAAAATCAAAGCTTGCAACAGAAATTAACTACTGGTCAAAAGAACTTTCTATCGACAATTGGAGATGATTTAAGCTTGGCTCAGCTATCAAGTATTGATTCCGTAGGCTATTCCCCAAATCAAATTCATTATAAAATGATTGATTCTTTAGGCTATGATTCCGTTCTTGTTTTTTCATCACAAATAGACTCTGCAAAATATACGGCGACATTTATAAATGTTGGTCAAAACCAAGGAAATTATATTTTGGAACAACAAATAGCTTTTGGTAAAGTTTATATGTGGGTTCAGCCAATTGCTGGTATTCCTCAAGGTGACTATTCTCCTTCTAGATTAATTGCAACACCAAAGAAAAAACAATTTGCGTCATCTGGGGTTCAATACATGCTATCAAAAAAATCAATTCTTCTCTCAGAAATAGCATTTTCAAGTATCGATAAAAATACATTTTCATCCATTGGCAACGTTGATAATCTAGGCTATGCTGGGAAAATAAATTGGAAAAACAAGTTTAATTTATCGAAGGATTCCACCAAATTACTTCAATATGAAAACGCAATCAATTTTGAGTACTTGAGTCAAACCTTTGAACCAATTGAGCAATTTAGAAAAGTGGAATTTGATCGAGATTGGAACATTCGAAACTTGAATTACGTTGGAAATCAATCATTTTTCACAGTTGAAAATAGTTTAATTAGTAAGAGAAATGGAAAAATGAAAATTGATTTTCAGCGATTTTCAATTGGTAATCAATTTCAAGGAAATCGTTTGAATACAGAAGGTAATTGGAAACAAAATGGTTGGGGATTCAATTGGGATGGGAGTTTTTTACAATCTAAGGGCTTAACAAACAGTGATTTTTTGCGTCACCGTGCAACAATTACTAAAAATATTGGAAAGTTTCAATTAAGTTTCAAGGACGATCACGAAAGAAATATATTTCAATCCACCAATTCAATTTTAAATACAACAAGTTATCAATTTTACGATTATCAATTCACCATCAATCAAGCAGATTCATCCACAGTTGGTTATAAATTAATCTATCGAGAACGATATGATTGGAGGCCTAAGATAAATACCTTACAGGCGGCAGCAAAAGCAACAACGGCATCTGTAGAAATTGATTTGAAGAAAAATAAAAACAATCAACTCGCATTTATTTCAGGACTGAGAAGTTTGAAGATTTTGGATAGTACACTAATAACTCAACTACCCGAAAACACATTAATTGGTCGAATGGAATACAATTCAAAACTATTGAAAAATACGATAACACTAAGTACATTTTATGAAATTGGATCAGGTCTCGAGCAAAAAAAAGATTTTATTTATCTAAAAGTAAATGATGGACAAGGAATTTATACATGGATTGATTATGACTTAGATGGGATTGAGGATTTGAACGAATTTGAAATTGCTCAATTTATTGACCAAGCGAGTTATATCCGAATTTTTATTCCTAGTTCGAATTATTCAAAAACTTATTCAAACGAATTTAACGGGAGCTTATTCGTAAGACCAGAGAGAATACTGAATAAAAAAACTGGTTTTGTTCGGCATTTAGGTAAATTCTCAAATCAATTCCGCATGCGCGTAATGAAAAAAACAGCGAATGCAAAAAACACTGATTTATTCAATCCCTTCCAAGTAGAAATTCGTGATACAAATTTGATTTCTGCCACGTCGAGCATTCGCAATTCATTTTATTTCAATCGAAATTCAACGATATTTGGAATGGAGTACAACTTTCAGGATAATCGTTCTAAAATATTATTGGCCTCCGGATTTGATTCCAAACAAAATCGGATTCATGAATTTGTCACGCGTTGGAATATTTCAAAGTCCTTCACTGCATTAACTAAATTTACTACTGGATTAAAAATTTCAGAAATAGACTACACGTTAAATCGCAATTATGAAATTAAGTTAAATGCTGGAGTAGTGGACTTTTCCTATCAACCAAATACCACATTTCGAATTGGTGGGATTTATCAATTTAGTCAAAAAACAAATTCCCCGTTGTTAGGCAATGAGAAAAGCACTTCTAATGAAATCTCAGTTAACTTAAAATATAATGAATCTCAAAAAGGTAGTTTGTTACTAGACTTAAAAACAGTAACAATTCTTTTTGACGGAAATCCCAATACGGCAATATCTTATGAAATGATGGAAGGATTGAAAGTGGGTCGAAATTACGTTTGGAGTGTAAATTACCAAAGGGTACTTTCAAAAAACTTGCAGCTTTCTATTCAATATTCCGGAAGGAAAGCGGGCGATGCAAAAAGCATTCACACTGGTGGAATGGAGTTACGTGCCTTATTTTAAGAGACGAGCATCTTCTTTGAGAGTGCAATCTTTAGAAAAGTAAAAATAATTGGATGTGGTATTTCTCGAGTTGAGGAAATTTGAGGACAAAAACCACATGCTACAAAATACAAATGTTTTTTCAAACGAATTATTTCTGGTTCTTCAAATTGATTCCACGCTTCGATATCAATAATTTCAGTTGTTAATTGTGAAATTAATTGTGGATACAAGCTGTATCTTGAAGAACTTAATTCTATTGTTGAAAAGTTATCATACAGTTGAATAAATTCTTTTGAATGGGGTACAATAGAAATTTTCTCAAAATTAGTACCCGCAATCAGATTATCAGAGATTAATTTCTCACCATTTTGAAACAAATGATACATTTGAATTAGTACTTCAACAAATCCTTTAAAGGCTTCACCGGTTAATAAACAGGGAGTTTTTTGTTGAACAAGTGTACGAATTATTCCATTGAGGTAAAAAGCATTCTGATAAGGCCCTGGAGCGAATAATATCCCATCGTATTGTTCAAAATAAAAGGGTTTGTGAAGAACGGCCTCGTTCGGTTTCAGCCAATAATAATTCGTTTCGATATCTAAAAAATCAGTCGCGTGGTCCAACGCTAAATTTGTCGCCTGATGAGAATTATAAGTAAAATTATAATCACCAATAATTGCTATTTTGAGTGAGTCACTCATTGAATTTTACCACATATTCAAATTAACGTCTAAACCAACCTCTGAATTTAGCATTATTGATAGGAATAGAAACATCCGCCGCTAATTGAACGTCGTATGTCCACACTAAACATGAAAAAGAACATTCAAAAATGGAATAATCGCCAGTGTTATCAGATGCTTGGTCTATTATCGTGAAATTCGCAATTTGACCTGGAACTGTTTCCTTTGATTTCCACACAACACCATTGTTATCGGTATATTCCATTTGCACTCCAGTTACTGAGGGATTAGCATTTACCATCGTGGCGTAATCTTTAAATGGAAGAGAAATTCCGGAATTAGATGAATGAAATTCATTAAACATTGTTAGTGTAGGTTCAGTGGCAACAGCGGCATCCCAAAGATGTGATCCAAAACTTAACTTAAAAGATTGTGTTTGGTATATCGATTTAATTTGAGCGTTATAAATCATTCTAGAAAGTACAATTCCAGAATATATATATTTATCATTGGTTGCGATAGCGTTATACCCTAAAACATTTTGAGTAAGCTCCGTTTGAGTTCCATTCACATATCCAACAAAGTTGCAATTTAAATCAACGGTGCTCGTTGGAGGTGGTATTACCTCATGCTTGATACATGATGAAAAACTGAACAAAAGAGCGATAATTACGATACTTGTTTTCATGTTTAGAAATTAATTTTATGAACGAATTTAGAAAATCTTTTTGTCATTTACAATTAAAAATACAATACCTCTTTGTTAATTAGACATTCGTGGCCTCCAAGGTTGGTCAATAACTCCTTTATCAGATGCTATTTTCCTTGATAATACAAACAAATAATCACTTAACCTGTTCAAATATGTCAAAACTAGTTCGGCTACAAATTCAGTGGAACTTAAATCAACACAAATCCGCTCTGCTCTTCTGCAAACGCATCTAGCTACATGACAAAAAGAACTAGTTTGGTCACCTCCTGGTAAAATAAAAGAACGCATCGGTTCAAGTTGTGCATCCATTTCATCCATCCACGTTTCAAGTTTGACAACATCCTCTTTTAATAAATCAGGAAGTTTTACTTTTGAAATTTCATCATCACATGCTAAAGATGAACCAATGGTAAAGAGACGATCCTGAATTTCAATTAGTTGCTCTGTATATATTTTATTAATTTCTCCATCTCTTAAAACTCCCAACCAAGAATTTAACTCATCAACAGTTCCGTAACTTTCAATTCTTAAAGAAGCTTTTGAAACTCTTGAACCTCCAATTAGTCCTGTCATTCCTTTATCGCCTTTTTTTGTGTAGATTTTCATGATTACTTTATTAACCCCAAACAAATTTTCATTCGAATAATTCGTTTAGCAGCATCCTCAACTTTATTATGAAATACTTTGTCTGATTTATATTTTTCAAAAATCTCCTTATAAGCGATTTTCATATCTAACGGCATAAGGATAATGTCACAACCTGCGCTAACAGCTTTCACGGCTGCATTAGGTACTTTACTTACACCGCCCATATTCATTGCATCAGTCACTATGAGACCATTGAAACCCATTTCCTTTCTTAATAAGGAAGTAACAATTGTTTCTGATGTTGTAGCTGGAAGTCCTTTTGTATCATATTTCTTATTATTTAAAATAGCAATGTGAGCTATCATGATTGACAATACACCTGATTCAATTAAAGGCGGATAATTAGCTAATTCCTTTAGTTCGCCATTTATCGATTGTAGTGATTTGTGCGTATCTCCAGAAACTAATCCATGGCCAGGAAAATGTTTTGCTGTTGCAATAATATTTTGTTTTTGAGTAGTTTGTATAAATGCATTTGACCAAGGAATTAGATTCTCTTTTACTGCGCCAAACCCGCGATACCCGACTGTTGCATTTGTGGAAACATCAATTACGGGTGCGAAATTATAATTGATTCCGATTTTTGTTAAATCACCCGAAATTTGGTTTGCTACTTCTATTGCTTCCTCTAGTGTTTTAACTTCTTGCGCTTTCTTTACAGGTGTTGAACCAACTATCTTTCTGTTCACTAAACTTGGTTCTGCATCCGCTGAATACAAGAAAGGTAAATATCCTTTTTTTGTATTTACTGCCTCATATTCTTTAATCCATGATGTAAATTCATTAACTGTTCCATTCAGCATTAAAACCCCACCAATCATTCCTTTTTTAGTAAGCTCATCAATTTCTTCTTTTGGTAAGCCTAATCTACCAGCAGCAGGCATAAGTAACTGAGCTACTCGAGAGGAATCGGATAGTTTTTGATAAACTAAACTTACCTTTTCATCCAAATCTTGATTCTCTTCAAGGAAATCAGATAATTCAAAAGAAGTTTGTTTTGCTTTTAGTGATTCATTTTTTGGATTTGAACTTGGACTTTGACTACAACTTAATAATGGTAGTGAAAACAAGGTTATAAAAAGCCATATTTTAGACATGTGAAAAAATTAGATTTTCAAATTTAAATTAAAGTTCGAGTCATAGCAATAAGAGTGCCTGAAGTTTTGCACAGTATGAATGTCGATAAAGTTAAAATCACTTTTTATAAAAAGGAAGCTTAACAACTTTGGCTTTTATACTTTTCTCTCGGATATCGATAAATATTTCACGATCAAGTTGTGCATTTTCAAGGGTCACATAACCTAGGCCAATTCCAATTTTCATGGAAGGCGACATTGTACCTGAAGTTACTTTTCCAATTTCTTCTCCATTAGCATTAACAATTTTATAATCGTGACGAGGAATACCTCGGTCAATCATTTCAAAAGCAACTAACTTTCGAGAAACCCCAACCTCTTTTTGATTTTTTAATAAATTAGAATCTACAAAGTCTTTGGTAAATTTGGTTATCCAGCCTAGCCCAGCTTCAAGAGGTGAAGTAGTATCATCAATATCATTTCCGTAGAGACAAAAACCCATTTCTAATCTTAATGTGTCTCTAGCAGCCAAACCAATTGGTTTAATCCCAAATTTTTCTCCTGCCTCAAAAATACGATTCCATAATTCTTCTGCGTGTTCATTTTTAACATAAAGCTCAAAACCACCAGAACCTGTATATCCTGTAGCAGAAATCATTACTTGATCAATTCCGGCAAAAGTCCCATACTGAAACGTGTAATAAACCATTGCTGATAAATCTATTGAAGTCAATTGCTGCAT
>CAMAQX010000093.1 GCA_945860455.1 Lishizhenia tianjinensis | reverse complement strand
CTAAGACAATTTCTGAACCTGAGTTATTTGCTGGAACAAGCGGAATATCCATGTGCTTAATTTCTTGGTCTTCCGGAATTGTCATATTAAAATTAGCTGAAAAATAGGCGTATCCTTCATGTGTAACTTTCAATGCATATTCTTTATTAATTGGCAGTGACACCAAAAAATCACCCGTTTCAACATCTGCATAAGATGTAATTACCACTTTTTGAGTTTGTAAATCAATAAGCTCAAATTTACCCCCTAATGGTTTTTTTGTCTTACTATCGTATACATTACCTTCAAAATAAAGAGTTTTTGTAGGACGAATGTCTTCCGGCAATTCAAAGTAATAAATATCTAAATCTCCATAACCACCTTTACGGTTGGAAGCAAAAAAAGCGATGTCTCCTTCCGGGGAAACCATCAACGAGTTTTCATTAAAAGATGTATTTATGGGATAACCAAGATTGCGTGGTTCGGACCAATTCCCGTCTTCATCCATGCGCGAAACAAATAAATCGGTTCCTCCCATTCCTATATGCCCTTTGGATGCAAAATAAAGCGTTTTTCCATCTGGATGAATTAAAACGGATTCTTCTGCATACGGCGAATTAATAACATCGGGTAGGCGAGAGGCTTGGCTCCATGATCCATCGTCCAGTAATTTACTTACAAAAATATCTGCATTATCGGATGCTCCTTTGTTTTTGATTTCACGAATAAAGTAAAGTGTTTTTCCATCCGCGGATAACGAAGGCTGGGTCTCCCACAAGGATGTATTAATGTAACCAGGAATATTCACCGGATTCAACCACCTTGATCCAACTTTCTTTGTGTAAAATAAATCACAACTTCCTTTTCCACTTCGTCCTTCTCCATAATTCACTCCTGACATATCAGAGCAAGCAATAAATATAAGTGATCTTCCATCAGGTCCAATAGTTGGTGCACCTTCGTTGTATAAGGT
This sequence comes from Lishizhenia tianjinensis, assembly GCA_945860455.1. GTDB lineage: Bacteria > Bacteroidota > Bacteroidia > Flavobacteriales_D > Crocinitomicaceae > UBA952. The sequence goes on along the minus strand of CAMAQX010000093.1, from coordinate 8,000 downwards.
GTTAATGTTTTTAGGCAGCGCAATCGCTTTTTCCCATCGCTTTTCATCCTTGTTGTAGTTTGAAACAAAAAAGTCTTCTTGAAAACCATGTGGCTTCGACCTTGGTTCGACTAATCTCCGAGTAAATAGAATTGTTTGACCATCAACCGTTATGGTTGGGAAGTATTCAGGGTCTTTAGTGTTTATTCCTGGACCAATATTTACCGGTTTAAATTCCCGTGGATTTTCCATTGCATCTTGTGCGAATTCTGAACAGGTAATTAACCGGTTGGCTTCGCGCACATATTCGGGATTTGCTGCCCTATTTCGAATTAATCGAGTAAGATAAGTAATGGTTTTGTCATATTTCCCCATTTGAAAAAGGATATTGGACGCATAATAATAGGTTGCATCCGTTTGACTATGGTTAGGATTAATTCTAATGGCAGCCTCATAATGATCTAAGGCACTTGGGAAATTTCCTGAAAGTTCTTCAAATTCAGCAGAAAGTAAATGCGCTTCCCAAAATTTTGGATCCTTCTTCAATGATTTGGTTAATAAATCGACGCCTGCCTGATAATCGGGCATGCCAGTTTCTGGCGAAAGCGCTTTTCCAGGAGCAGACATTGCTTTTTTGAACAACTTTATAGCCCCTTTATTTTTAGTTGAATAATTCATTTGTGCGTTTACATATCCACACAACAGTAATAGAAACAAGAGTATACTTCTTTTCATTTTTAAGGAATGTTGATGTATTTATGTGTTTGCAATGAGAGTCTCCAACTTGGATTTAGTTTGATGAAATCAATTATTAGCGGAATGAGTTCTTCTCTTTTGCTCCATTCTGGCTGAAGGTATAATAGGCAGTTTTCATTCACCTTTTCAGCATGTTCTTGAGCCCAATTTAAATCTGATTTATGAAAAACAACAACTTTTAATTCATTTGCTTTTTGATAAGCTTCCAAGCAAGGATTTTTGAATTTTTTTGGCGAAAAACAATACCAATCAACAGCACCCGTCAGCTCATAGACACCTGATGTTTCAATCGCACAATATATGTTTTTTTGATTCAATGCTTGGATGAGGTAAGATAAATTATACATAGCAGGTTCGCCACCAGTGATCACAACGAAACTAGCACCACTTGTTACAACTGAGTCAACCAAACTTTGAATTGTTACTAATTGCTTTGGCGATACTTCCCAACTTTCTTTTACATCGCACCAAACGCATCCGACCGTGCAGCCAGCTAAACGAATAAAAAAAGCAGGTTTTCCAACATGAAATCCTTCTCCTTGGAGGGTGTAGAAGTATTCCATTACTGGAATTTCTGATTGGATGTTAAATTTAATTTCCTTCACAAAGCAAATGTACTAGTTAAATGGAAAAGTGTGTTTGGTTTCATGCGGAATTCTATACAAAGTAAAATTCGCTTTCATTTTCAGAAATGTATGTCAGCGTATCGGTGATTTCTGTCAAATCCATTGAGGTTACCAATTTACTTTTCAATTCTTTAAAATGAGCAATTCCTTTAAAATAATTGGTATAATGTCTTTTCATTTCAACAATTCCAAGTGTGGTTCCTTTCCACTGTATGCTCATCATTAAATGTTCCTTTGCTGCGTCAACTCTTTCTTTAATTCCTGGTGGAGCCAAATGAGTACCAGTTGCCATAAAATGTTTCACTTCATTAAAAATCCAAGGATTACCGATACTAGCTCTTCCAATCATAATGCCATCCACGCCGTACTTATTTTTGTACTCTAGTGCTTTTTCGGGAGAATCAATATCACCGTTGCCAAATATCGGGATACGCATTCTTGGGTTGTTTTTTACCTCACCAATGAGCGTCCAATCTGCTTCTCCTTTATACAATTGTACACGTGTTCGACCATGTATAGAAATAGCTTCGACCCCGACATCTTGTAATTTTTCCGAGGTGCTAACAACAAATTTAGACTCATTATCCCATCCTAGACGAGTTTTTATTGTGACAGGTAAATTGGTTTCTTTCACAATGGCATCCGTCATTTGAATCAACTTCGGAATATTTTGTAACATTCCGGCTCCAGCGCCTTTACACGTAACTTTCTTTACTGGACATCCAAAATTAATATCAATAATATCTGGATTAGTTTTTTCAATAATACGTGTTGCCTCTCGCATGCTTTCGATATCGTAACCAAAAATCTGGATTCCTACCGGACGTTCATATTCATAGATATCGAGTTTCTGAACACTTTTTGCAGCATCTCGAATTAGTCCTTCAGAAGAAATAAATTCTGTGTACATCAAATCAGCTCCGTGTTTTTTACAAAGTGCCCGAAAAGGAGGGTCACTTACATCCTCCATTGGAGCAAGCAACAACGGGAATTCTCCCAGTTCAATATCTCTGATTTTTACCACAATAACAAAGATATTCTTTTTCAAGCAATCGGTGAGAAAAATCGATGGATTGTTGGCTCTTCCAATGAAAAAATGAAAATAATTTGTGCTCAGTAACAATAATGAAAAAACTATTTGGTTACCTTTACCTGAAACTAAATTCATTCAATATGCTTGCACCTTTTAACCTTCAAAAATGGATTGATGAAAATAGAGATATTTTAAAGCCACCTGTTGGAAATAAAAATCTATATAAGGAAGCGGGTGATTTTATTGTAATGGTAGTTGGTGGTCCAAACGCCCGAAAAGATTATCATTTTAACGAAAGTGAAGAGTTGTTTTATCAACTAGAAGGAGATATTACTGTTCGAATTCAAGAGGATGGTAAAGCGCGAGACATTCTTGTCAAGGAAGGAGAAATGTTTCTTTTGCCGGGGAATACACCTCATTCGCCAATGCGAGGAGCTAATACAGTTGGCCTTGTTATTGAGAAAGTGAGAAAAGGAACAGATTTGGTTGATGGCTTAATGTGGTTTTGCGAAAAGTGCAACCATTCGCTGCAATCGTATAGATTTCCACTTGAAAATATTGAAAAAGACTTCTTACCAAGGTTTAAAGAGTTTTATACATCCTTGGAAATGCGTACATGTAATAATTGCGGCCATGTAATGGAAGCTGATGATCGATTCATTTAGTATGCCGGAACCCACCAATTCTTCAAAAGAAAAAAAAGTATCTTCCTTTGCCCGATTTTCTTCCTTGGGCATTCAAATGGGCGTTATAATTGCTTTTTTTACGTGGCTAGGAACTTTTATGGATGCTTACTTTAATCTGAAAACTCCGTGGTGGACAATATCATTGTCTTTATTTGGAGTTATGGCATCTCTATATTTAGTGATTAAGGAAGTGATTCGAATGGAAAAAAACAATGACTAAATTAAACTTTGCATTATCCTATTTGTTATTCACTCTAGCTATATTGTCTTTAGTTTTCACAGCTAACTATTTAAATTGGTTCCGTTTAAGTGAAAAAGAATTCCTATTTCTTATAACCGGTTTTATTGCTGCATGCATATTGTCTTTATTGATAATCTTGCCAGCGATAAGGGATAAAAGTGATGCTTTTGTATTTCATTTTCTGTTATTGACAGTTGGGCAATTGTTATTTATGCTTTCTTTCATTTTGTTTGAAATTTACACGTTTGAAAATCAAAATATAGTATTGGTTATTAGTCAGTTGACTCTTTTTATGCTATTACTCATTTTTCAAACAAGTGTATTGTACAAATATAGTCGAAATCAGGCTTAATTTCACTTTTCTACGTATAACTACTTAGGTCAATACAGGAACTACGTAGTGCGTGCTCCGTAGGTATAAGTATTTTACTCAGCTCATTCTATATTTTTATTGTAATTCGTTGCAACTGAACAATCTTTGTCTCAGAAAACAATACGAAAAAAAATAAATTATGAAATCAATCGCCCAGTCCACAGTAAAATTCGCTTTAGTAGTGATGATGTTAGCTTCGGCTTCTTTTACTTTCGCTCATAACGAAGATCCGAAAGATCCGAAAAAAGTATCGGTTGTGGTAAATGAAATGAAACCAGGTTTCGCCACCTTGTCTTGGTCTGATTATGCAATCACGACAATTCAAATTAATTCAACAAACGGACAGATAATGCCATCAATTCCAGTAATGGATGCTACATCGCTTCATTTGAATGGATTGGTTAATGGAACGTATGAGATTTCATTCATGGCAGGTGAGACTGTTGTAGCCATCGAAACATTAGTAGTTAATAAGTAATAAATTATAGGTAAAACATTTTTAAGGTTTAGTTTAGTTAGTTATCCAAGTAGAAGTCCTGTTACAAACGAGTAATGGGACTTTTAATTTTTGGGTAAATTAAAAATTTTTGAAGTTAGTTTAGAAAAGGAATGATTTATCAAAATCTATCCAGATTATGGTTCGATTTTACTGGTGTAATTGCTAGACAAACAACTGAATTTAAAATTGATAAAAATCCGAAATATAAAAACATCAATTTATGTTGCCTATGAACTTCATTTCTTTGCGCTCATAGCTTCCAAAAGGTTATTTGATTATATTTACACCCGAAACGAAGTGGAGAATACGTTTAATTCCTCCTCTGATCCTGCCGAAGGATAAGTGCTTGTGTTCATATGAAAATCTCTAGTCTTGCTGAAGAGATAGATAGAGTTTGTTAATTTGAATTATAGTATTCGTGTTTAAAAAAGAGTTTAATTTTTTCAATGGATATTGAGCCAAAAAAAAGAATTGTAAAAAAGTCACGTAAGCGGTTTTGGATCCGTTTAACTATTTTTTTATTGCTGTTTCCTGTCTTTTTGTTTTCACTATTGATTGGGGTGGTTTATTTAAAACAGGACCAACTAGTTCAAGAATTATTATCCCAAGCAAATGAGGACTTTGAAGGTAGCATCAAGATTAGAAATAGTCATATTGAGCCATTTGCTTCTTTTCCATATATATCAATTGATTTTGAAGACTTTCATGTTTATGAAGGAAAAAAACATATCAAAGAGGATGAAATAGTTCACATCAATCATTGTTTTGTTGATTTTAATATATGGGATATTCTGCGGGCAGATTACAAAATAAAAGGCGTAAAACTAAGCGATGGTTCTTTACGTTTGATACAACACAAAGATGGATCATTTAATATTTCCAATGCCTTAAAAAGTAAGAAACCTACAGAAGAGGTTCAAAACGACTTTAAAATCGATTTAAAATCAATCTCAATTGTTAATTTAGACATTATTAAAATTAACGAGGAAAACAACATTCTTGTTGATGCATTTGTAAATAATGCCCAAACCAAAGTTAAAAGTAGTAACGATCATTTTTATTTAGATTTAGATGCTAAGTTTAAATTAACGATTGTAAAGTCTGGCGATACCACATTTGTTAAAAACAAATATTTTGAAGTTGTTACTGAACTAGATGTTAATGATTTAACAAAGACATTAACGGTTCAACCTACAATGGTGAAGTTTGAAAATTCTAGCTTTGGTTTCAGTGGTAAGGTTGGTTTGGAAAAAAATATTCCCATTGATCTGCATTTTAACGGAGAAAAACCCAATTTTGATTTAATTATTGCCATTGCTCCGGATGAAATCGCAGAAACGTTTCGTCAATTTGACAATCAAGGAAAAGTCTATTTCAAGGCTGATATTAAAGGTGAATCAGCGAATGGGAAAATGCCCGAAATAAAAGCTACATTTGGTTGTGAAAACGCATTTTTTAATAATATTCAAACAAAGAAAAAATTAGATAAAATAGGCTTTAAAGGGAGCTTCACGAATGGAAAAAACCGCGATTTAAGCACCATGAAACTAGAAATTCATCAGTTTAGTGCTCGTCCTGAAGCGGGTGTTTTCTCAGGTAAAATTTCAATTGAAAACTTTGAATCTCCAGATATAAATCTTCAATTAGTCTCGGATTTTGACCTTGATTTCATTGCGAAATTTGTAAATGCCCGAGAACTAACTGGGCTAGCAGGAAAAGTGAAGTTAACAATGAATTTTCATGACATTATTGACTTAAAACAACCGGAAAAAGCAGTTGAGAAGCTTAATGAGTCATACTTCACCCAATTAGAAATTGAAAACTTGAGGTTTGAAAGTCCAAATCTCCCTGCCCCAATTAGAGACGTAGACATGAAAGCAACCTTGAAAGGACATGCTGCCACCATTGAATATTTTAACACCCAAGTTGGAAATACGGATTTACATATAATCGGCAGTGTTAGTGATTTACCAGCAATTGTGCATCATACAAATATCCCTGTTACATGTGATTTAGACATTTCCGCCAACAATATTGATGTTCATGAATTAACGCGTTCAAAAAATTCAGTAGGTTTCGATGAGCAAATTAATAATTTGAGATTGAACTTAAGCTTTACGAGCTCTGCAAAGAAAATTCTAGAATCAAAAAATCTACCCGAAGGAGAGTTTTTCATAAAGAATTTTTACGCTAAATTAAAACATTATCCTCACCTTTTTCATGACTTCCATGCAGACTTAATTATTTCTGAAAAAGACTTCAATATTATTGATTTTCGGGGTTTTTTAGATCAGTCAGATTTTCACTTTAATGGATTTTTAAGGAATTATGACTTATGGCTTGAAAACGAAAAAAATGGTGAAACCTATGTAGAGTTTGATCTTGATTCCAAAAAAATTAAACTGGAGAATTTATTTGTCTATGGTGGAGAAAATTACGTTCCTGAAGACTATCGACATGAAGAAATTGAAAATTTAAAGTTTCACGGTAGAACTCACCTTCATTTTAATAAAAGTGTATTCAACTATTCCGATTTTGAACTTTCGAACTTCAGTGGAAAAATGAAAATTCACCCACTAAAATTTGAGGATTTTAGCACTAAAATTCACCTAGAACCAAATTCAATTGACATCAAGGATTTTAACGGTAAAATGGGTCATTCTGATTTTAAAGTTGATTTTCACTACAATTTTCACAATGGCAAGCACAATAGGAAAAACAAACTGAGTATTATTTCACAAAGCTTGGATGTTGATGAGCTGAGTAACTACAATCCACCACCCATGGACTCTTTAACACAAACGAGTAATCACGATGCCGTTTTTAGTTTATATGACCTTCCATTTTCGGATATGGATTTTTATATGCGCGTTGGAAACTTAAATTATCATAACCATACGCTTGAAAATTTCGAAGGAAAGTTTCACACGACAAAAGACCATATGGTTCATATCGATAAGCTTGATTTTGTAACGGCTGAAGGAGAAATGAACATGAAAGGATATTTGAGTGGTAAAGATAAAAAACACATTTATTTTAGTCCTACCATAACCGTAAAACATGTTCAGTTGGATAAGCTGATGTTGAAGTTTGAAAATTTTGGTCAAGACCACCTTCTGTCGGAAAATTTACATGGCTATTTCAATGGTGTTATAACAGGGAAAATTCATTTACATGCAGATTTAGTTCCTAAAATCGATGATTCAAAGATTGTTGTCGATATGATTGTAACCGGTGGTAAACTAGAGAACTTTACTCCGCTGAAAGCATTAGAGAGTTATTTTGAAGATAAAAACATAAGTAAGGTGAGTTTTGATACCTTGCGCAATGAAATAACGTTTGATAAAGGAATAATTACTATTCCGAAAATGACAATAAACTCAACTTTGGGTTTTTTAGAAATTAGCGGAACCCAAAAAATGAATGAAACGCTTGATATGGATTATGAAATTGGCGTTCCATGGAAAATGATTGGAAATGTAGCAGCAAACAAACTCTTCAAAAGGAATAAAAAATCGGAAGAAGCTGAAGATGAAATTCAGTATAAAAAGGAAAACTCCAAATTTATCTATGTTACCGTCAAAGGCGGAATCGAGGATTTTAAAGTGAAGGTAGGGCGGAAGAGAAAAAGGTGATTTTTTTAATTCTGTTCCCGATATATTTAGAATTTCAATTCCTTTTGTTCTCAAAAAAATGTTGTTATCCAAAGAGTAAGACGTGCGAGCTATGTAATATCTTACTTGTTTCAAGGTCAGGATTACGGTAAATAGGGGCTTAACTTCACTTTTCTACGTACTTATACGTAGG
>CAMAQX010000092.1 GCA_945860455.1 Lishizhenia tianjinensis | reverse complement strand
TTACCCCATAGGCTCGGGATTATTTATCGACCGAAACGAAAGTGTAGGTGGAATCCCGAGCCTATGGGTTTTTAATTGATTCTCACTCTTTTTTCTCTTGATTATCCCACCGAGAAACATTTTGAACGCCTTCTACTTGTTCAAATTTTTGCATCAATAATTCTAAATGCTCGGTATCATATACCATTACACGAATTTTAACTTCAAAAATACCATCTTCTGTATCAAAAGCAATGCTTTTCATGTTTACGTTATTCTCCTTGGAGATAATTTCTGTCAATTTGTTTACCAAACCTATTTGGTCAATTCCCATAATCTTTATAGCTGCTTCACGTTCAATCAGTTTCTCAGATTTCCATTGTGCTTTCAGGCAACGATACGCCATTTTCGACATCATGTTTTCGGCATTTGGACAATTGTAACGATGCACTTTTATTCCATCTGAAATAGAAATGAATCCAAATACTTTATCCCCGGGAATTGGATTGCAACATTGGGCTATTTTATAATCAAAGCCATTAAAATCATCACCAATAATCAGAGTGTCCTCCTTGGTATTAATAATAGGAGTTTCGTCAGATTCTATTTTCTTACTCTTGGTTTTTGTAATTTTCTTTTGAAGAATTCCATTTGACTCATCAATATCCCTTAATTTGGATAGATCTATTTTTCCTTTAGCTATGCGGAAATACAATTCAGTGGCACTTTGTAAACCAAAGTAATTTGTTAGAAAAGTTATGTTTTCGGAATTATATTTAAGGTTGTGTTGTTTGAATTTCCGTGTTAATATCTCTTTGCCATCTTGAGCAATAATTTTTCGCTCTTCGTTTAACGATGATTTTATTTTTTGCTTGGCCCGAGCGGACACCACAAAACGCAACCAATCTTCCGAAGGTTTTTGCTTATTGGAAGTTATAATTTCCAATTGATCCCCATTTTGCAATTGATAACTCAACGGAACCAAGCGATTATTCACTTTTGCACCAATGCATTTGTTTCCGATGTCGGTATGAATGTCAAACGCAAAATCCACAACGGTTGAACCTACTGGCAATACCCGTAACTCTCCTTTAGGAGTGAAAATATAGATTTCATCATTGAATAAATTTGATTTGAATTCATTAACAAAGTCCAAGGCATTTGAATCTGAACTTTCAAGCAGGTCTCGAATTTCGGCAATCCAACGATCGAATTTGTTGTCATCATTTTTTGATTCCTTGTATCGATAATGTGCAGCAAAGCCTTTTTCCGCTATTTCGTCCATCCGTTTGGATCGAATTTGAACTTCCACCCATTTTCCTTGTGGAGACATTACGGTGGTGTGCAATGATTCATATCCGTTGGCTCGTGGAGTAGAAATCCAGTCGCGTAATCGTTCAGGGCTCGGTTGATAAAAATCCGTCACCAAACTATATATGCGCCAACAATCGGGTTTTTCTAATTCAACGGGCGTTTCAACAATAATTCGAATGGCAAAAACATCATATACTTCCTCAAAGGGTATGTCTTGGTCTTGCATTTTTTTCCAAATCGAGGAAATGGATTTTGTCCGCGCCTTTATTTCATAGATATACCCTTCATGAAGCAAGGTTTCGCGAATAGGTGCAAAAAATCGACGAATAAAGCGATTTCGAACATCTTTGGAGCTCTTTAAACTGGATTCAATTTTTAGATAGGCTTCCGGTTCACAATAGAGCATCGACAAGTCCTCCAATTCCATTTTAACTGCATACAAACCCAAGCGATGGGCGAGTGGGGCGTATAAAAATTTCGTTTCAGAAGCAATTTTTAATTGTTTATCCGGTCGCATGCTTCCCAAAGTTCGCATGTTGTGCAAGCGATCTGCCAATTTTACCAAAACAACCCGAAAGTCATCTGAAATAGTAAGAATCATTTTTCGGAAATTCTCTGCCTGTACAGAGGCGTTTTCATCAAAAACTTTTGGGATTTTCGTTAATCCATCGATTACTCTGCGCACTTTTTTTCCAAAAGAATCTTCAATATCTTGCAGGGTAATGTACGTATCTTCAACGGTGTCATGTAACAAAGCACAAGCTACTGCTGTGGCATCCAAGTCCATTTCCTCCGCGCAAATACGAGCAACAGCTATGGGATGGTAAATATAGGGTTCGCCCGATTTTCTTCGGACATCTTTATGAGCTTCCAACGCCATATCAAACGCCTTCCGGATCAGTCTGGTTTCTTCGCGGCTTCTATCCTTCATGGCTCTCATGAGCCCTTTGAAAGCGTTTAGAATTTCTTTTCGCTCTTGAACTAAGTCAATTTCAGGATGTTCTTTTGACACGATTGCAGTTATTTAGCCGGGAGTATTTTTGCTGAAACCTCACCAAAACCAATTCGAACTCCATTTCCTTCACAATGACCACGCATGATTACAGTATCGGTATCAAGAATGAATTTTCTTTCCGTTCCATCTTTCAAGGTAAGGGGTTTGGTTCCTTTCCAAGCCAATTCCAGCATGGATCCATAACTATCAGGTGTTGACCCCGAAATTGTTCCTGAACCCATTAAATCACCACAACGAACATTACATCCGTTTACAGTATGATGTGCCAATTGCTGCGCCATATTCCAATACATGTATTTGAAATTAGATTTACAAATTGTTGTTACTTCTTCATTTTGAGGTTGAATCCCTACTTCCAATTGAATGTCATACGATTTTTTACCTTCAAACTTCAAGTAGGATAATACTTCTGGTTCTTGTATTCCCGTTTCAACTGAAAAAGGTTCAAGCGCATCTAGCGTTACAATCCATGGTGAGATAGAAGAGGCGAAGTTTTTTGCCAAAAAAGGTCCGAGTGGTACATATTCCCAAGCTTGAATGTCGCGGGCTGACCAATCGTTGAATAAACACATCCCAAAAATAAAATCTTCTGCTTCCTGAGTGGAAATGGAATCACCCAACGGTTTTCCATCAAAAGTGACAAACGCCATTTCTAATTCAAAATCAACTTGTCGAGAAGGAGCGAAAATCGGATTTTCGTTCGGATCTGGTTTGATTTGTCCTTGAGGTCTATGAATGTCTTGTCCGGATAAAATCACCGAACTCGCTCTGCCGTGATAACCAACGGGAATCCATAACCAGTTAGGCAATAAGGCATTAGCTGGATCTCTAAACATGGTCCCAACATTCGTTGCATGTTCTTTGCTTGAATAAAAATCGGTGTAATCTCCAATTTGAACAGGCATTTGCATGATTACATCTTCTATTGGAATCAAAACCTGATCGGCTTTTTCTTGCATTTCGAAATTATCTGACTGCAATAATTCTGAAATTCGATTACGCAATTCTCGGCTTGCCATTTTTCCTTTTTTCATCAAATCATTTAAAAAACAAGATGAAAAATCGGAAAGTGAAAAAGATAGTTCGCCCAGGTAACCAAGATTATGAACTACTGACATGTCTAACACATAATCGCCAATTCTTACACCTACACGAGCGTCTGAATAGCTTGTTTTAAATATTCCAAACGGTAAATTCTGAATCGGAAAATCTGATCCTTCAGGGACTTCAACCCAAGGAACTAATTGGGGATTATTTGCTTTAATCATTTTTCAGTTGTTAAATTTTTAAACGTTGAATCTAAAATGCATCAAATCGCCATCTTCGACAACATATTCTTTTCCCTCCACTTTGAATTTTCCTGCATCTTTCACTGCTGCTTCCGTTCCCAAATTTACAAAATCGTTGTATTTCATTACTTCAGCGCGAATAAATCCTTTTTCAAAATCTGTATGTATTACACCAGCAGCTTGCGGAGCAGTCATTCCTTTTCGGATCGTCCAAGCACGTACTTCTTTGACTCCCGCGGTAAAATAGGTTTGTAAATTCAATAAATAATAGGCAGAACGAATCAATCGATTTACTCCTGGTTCTTCTAGGCCCAGTTCATCCAAGAATAATTGGCGTTCATCGTAAGTTTCTAATTCAGTTATATCAGCCTCGATTTTAGCACCAATTACCAATACTTCTGCTTTTTCATGTTCCACTGCTTTTCGAACAGCATCCACGTGATGATTTCCACTTTTCACCGAAGATTCATCCACATTACACACATACATAACCGGTTTCGAGGTGATTAATTGAAATTTTTGAATGATATCAAATTCATCTTGGGTAAAATTTAACCCACGAACAGAAATACCTTTTTCCAATCCCTCTTTGATTAACAATGAAAGTTCATTTTCTTTCACAGAGTCTTTATCGCCTGATTTTATTACACGTGACAAGCTGCTTAATTTCTTTTCGATTGTTTCCAAATCTTTAAGCTGCAGCTCAATATCGATTATTTCTTTGTCGCTTATCGGGTCTACACGACCGTCTACATGTACAATATTATCATCTTCAAAACAACGTAAAACGTGCAAAATAGCGTCTGTTTCGCGAATGTTTGCTAGGAACTGATTTCCTAACCCTTCTCCTTTGGAGGCTCCTTTTACTAATCCTGCTATGTCCACAATTTCCATTGTTGTTGGTACAACGCGTTCTGGATTTACTAAAGATTCAAGTTTTTCTAACCGCGGATCAGGAACTGAAATCGTTCCGATGTTGGGTTCAATTGTACAAAACGGAAAATTAGCAGATTGCGCTTTTGCATTTGACAAGCAATTGAACAACGTTGATTTTCCCACATTCGGCAAGCCGACAATTCCACATTTTAATGCCATATATCAATTTATAGGGAACAAAGATAAGCATTATACCCAAAGCGTCGAATGAATTTTAAATCGATTAATTGCTTAATTTTGCATAAAATCTAAAAAAAATGTCAGACGATAAAAAGATTATATTTTCAATGGTGGGAGTTTCAAAGCATACGCCACAAGGAAAACAAATAATAAAAAACATTTATTTATCCTTTTATTACGGTGCAAAAATCGGAATCATAGGTTTGAATGGTTCAGGTAAATCTACCGTAATGAAAATTATAGCAGGCTTGGATCAGTCATACCAAGGAGACGTCGTATTTTCTCCAGGTTATACGGTAGGATATTTGCCTCAAGAGCCCGAATTGGATGCCAACAAAACAGTGAAGGAAATTGTGATGGAAGGCGCGCAAGAGACGGTGGATGTGTTGAAAGAATACGAGGAAATCAACAACTCATTCATGGATGAGGCCGTATTAAACGATCCCGATAAAATGGATAAGTTAATCGCTCGGCAAGGAGAGGTGCAAGACAAAATTGATACTCTTGATGCCTGGGAATTAGATACAAAACTAGAACGAGCTATGGATGCATTGCGTTGTCCACCGGATGATCAACTGATTGGGACACTTTCAGGGGGTGAGAAACGGCGTGTGGCATTATGTCGCTTATTGCTTCAAAATCCGGATATATTATTATTGGATGAGCCTACCAATCACTTAGATACTGAATCGATTGATTGGTTGGAGCAACATTTACAACAATACAAAGGAACTGTGATTGCTGTAACTCACGACCGTTATTTCTTGGATAATGTGGCTGGTTGGATTTTGGAATTGGATCGGGGAGAGGGTATTCCATGGAAAGGAAATTATTCGTCATGGCTAGAGCAAAAAGGGAATCGCCTGAAAGAAGAAGAGAAATCGGAATCTAAGCGTCAAAAAATGTTAGCCCGGGAGTTAGAGTGGGTGCGCATGAATCCGAAAGCCAGACAAGCAAAAAGTAAAGCCCGTTTGACGAATTACGATAAAATGATGGCTGAAGATTCGAAAGAAAAAGAAGCGCGATTGGAACTGCCAATTCCGAATGGTCCCCGCTTAGGAATGAATGTTATTGATGCAGAAAATGTAGCAAAAGCTTTTGGCGAAAAGTTGCTTTACGATAATTTGAATTTCAAACTGCCACCTGCTGGAATTGTGGGGATAATTGGTCCGAACGGTGCGGGTAAAACCACCATTTTCAAAATGATTATGGAAGAATTAGCTCCCGATGGAGGAACTTTTTCCATTGGTGAAACGGTGAAAATTGGCTATGTGGATCAAAATCATAAGGACATTAATCCGGAAAAAACAGTCTATGATGTGGTTTCAGACGGATTGGAATATATAGAAGTGGGTAACCAGAAAATTATTTCACGAGCATATTTGTCCAAATTTAATTTCAACGGATCGGATCAAAACAAAAAAGTAGGAATTCTTTCCGGAGGGGAGCGCAATCGTTTGCATTTATCGATGACCTTGAAAACTGAAGCAAATGTATTGTTACTGGATGAGCCAACGAATGATATCGATATAAATACTTTACGTGCCTTGGAAGAAGGAATTCAAAATTTTGCAGGTTGTGCGGTGGTTATATCTCACGACCGGTGGTTCTTGGATAGAATCTGTACACACATCTTAGCATTCGAGGGCGATTCTCAGGTTTATTGGTTTGAGGGAAGTTACTCCGAATACGAAGAAAACCGCAAAAAACGCATGGGCGATGCTGGTCCAAAACGAATCAAGTATCGGAAGTTGGTGAAGTAGCGGGGTGATTTTTGTCAATCTTTTGATTTCTCTATTAAAATCACTTTTCGTATTTTGAATCTTGGAATTTATCAATATGTTATTTTCTTAAAATAGTTAGATATTTAAAATATTAAGGCACTCTCCATTTTTCAATTAAAAACTATAAAATACAGTTTAAATAAAACTTTGTTTATTTTCTGAATGTAAAGAATTTTTTGTATTATTGCATCATAAATTGAAGTACAACATCTAAGTACATTCTATTAAATCACCCACATTTTATTGATTATCAACAACATTTATGGATATTAAAGAACTTGAAAAGAAAAAGATTTCTGATTTGCGCGTTATTGCTGAAACTTTAGGCATCGGAAATGCAAACGATCTTAAGAAAGATGAAATAATAAAACTATTAATCGCAAACAGCTCTAAAGAAACGGTTGAATTGGAAAAATCTGAAACGGTTATTCAAGATACAGACTTAAAAAAAACACGAACAAGAACTCGAAAAATTAGTGAGGAATCTCAATCGGAACCAGCTGTTTCGTTATTTGATGAAACACCAGTGTTTATTGAGCAGAAGATTTTAAAAGAAGATTCAGTAATACCTGAAACGCCAAAAGCGGATGCACCAGAAAAATCCGAAAAGGTAGATCGCACCTCGCCGATAAATTCGGGACAAAAAAAGCCCGGAGCAGATAATCGTAATGCTGACCCAAAAAAGGTAGAAAATAGACAGGTTGAAAATCGAAGTGGTGAAAATCCTCCCCACGAAAACCGAACCAATGAAAATCGACATCAGGAAAGAAGAAATCCAGAGAATCGAAACCAAGAAAATAGAAATATAGAAAATCGTAATCCGGAAAACAGAAACCAAGACTCACGCACTCCAGAAAATAGAAATCCAGAAAATCGTAATTCTGAATCACGCAATCATGAGGAAAATAAACAATCCGAAAAAGATTATTCAGCATTTGACTTAGTTGGAATTGTTTCAGCCGAAGGAGTATTAGAAGTTATTCAAGAAGGATTTGGTTTTTTACGTTCATCAGATTACAATTATTTGCCTTCTCCAGATGATGTGTACGTATCACAAAATCAGATTAAATTATTTGGACTTAAAACAGGAGATACTGTCAAAGGAACGATTCGTCCACCAAGAGAAGGGGAAAAGTATTTTCCATTGGTGAAAGTAGAATCCATCAATGGTAGAGATCCATCGTATATTCGGGATCGTGTTCCTTTTCAATATTTAACACCTTTGTTTCCGGATGAGAAATTCAAATTGACGGGACACAGCCAAGAAACGCTTTCAACGCGTGTTATGGATTTGTTTGCTCCAATTGGTAAAGGACAACGTGGAATGATTGTGGCGCAACCAAAAACGGGTAAAACCATGCTTTTGAAGGACGTTGCAAATGCGATAGCAGCAAATCATCCAGAGACCTATCTAATTGTTTTATTGATTGATGAGCGTCCTGAGGAAGTAACAGACATGGCTCGAAGCGTAAAAGCTGAAGTAATTGCATCAACATTTGATGAACCGGCAGAACGTCATGTGAAAGTAGCCAATATGGTTTTGGAAAAAGCCAAACGAATGGTAGAATGTGGTCATGATGTGTGTATCCTACTGGATTCAATTACACGTTTAGCAAGAGCCTATAATACCGTTTCTCCTGCATCAGGTAAAGTATTATCGGGTGGGGTGGATGCCAATGCGCTTCACAAACCGAAACGATTCTTTGGATCAGCCCGAAAAATTGAAAATGGTGGTTCGCTTTCTATCTTAGCAACCGCACTAGTTGATACAGGATCCAAAATGGATGAGGTTATCTTCGAAGAGTTCAAAGGTACGGGTAATATGGAACTTCAATTGGATCGTAAGATTGCAAATCGTCGAATTTATCCAGCAATTGATATTACTGCTTCAGGAACACGAAGAGAAGATTTATTGGTTAGTAAGGACGTGTTGCAGCGAGTTTGGTTGATCCGTAAATTTATAGCGGATATGAACCCAATTGAGGCCATGGAATTCTTAAAATCACACATGGATAACACAAGATCTAACGAAGAGTTTTTAGTTTCAATGAATAGTTAGTATGAAAACAGGGTTATTAATTGGGACTTTTGCCTCCCTTTTGTGGTTTTGTACCAAATTGGCTTTTTTTGGAGCAGGTTTTTCTTCGGATTCCGTGAATGGATTTGTATTTCTGAATATGTTTTTAGCTACGTTTGCCGTAGCCTTTGGACTTTATTTGATCAAGAAAAAAGGGCTAGAAAGTAATATTTTGATGGATATCAAAAATGCAATGATACCGGGCGTATCCTATGCTGTTTTGACAAGTATATTTATTTTTTTGTATTACGGTAAAATTGACAAAAGTTATAACCAACGTCAACTATCCAAAACCTACACTCAAATTGATAAAATTTTGAGAGATTCGGTCCAAGTCAAAAAAATAAAAATAGATAATCCACAATTCATGGCTTATTCTAAAGAACAATTGTTTAGCGAAATGAAGAAAAGTCCAGAAATGTTCTTCAGCGCTGAATTCACTATGACTCTATCACTTTTAGCATTAATGGTTTATGTTACC
>CAMAQX010000091.1 GCA_945860455.1 Lishizhenia tianjinensis | reverse complement strand
AAGCCCAAAATTTCTGTATAAAATCGTTTTGACTTCTCATAATCTGAGCAAATGATAGCAATATGATGCAGGGATTGAATGCCTAGGTTTGGAATACGATGGAACATGTCTTACTATTTTGAGTATGAATAAAGGATAATTAACACTTTAAACATATAAAATTTATTCTGACTTGACATTGTTTTATGATAACCTCTATTTTACGCAAAAAAATATAAAAGCAAAACTCCTACGAATACCAGCATTTAAGCAGGATTTAATACAAATTGTTGTGTGCTATAACTACTCTTTTTTTATGGAAACGTAATCAGTAGAATGCCTCAATAAGCTTTATGAAAAAAAAGGAGAGTTCATTCTCGGAAATACTAAAATAATTCTTATTCATCTCTAGCCTTCCAACCAAATGGGAACACTATTCTTGAAAATAACTTCACAACTAAGAGTAAGAACCACAAAAAAAAGGTTGGCATATTTCCTACTCATGATATCGAAAGCTGCGAGTTGTGTATTTCTGGTTAAATTGAGCATATGAAATTTTAACTCTAAACAGCAACACGCTTCTTCCTAAGTTGATGAGCGGAAAAATAAGATTATATAATCTGAATGGATACCTCAATAATTCGTAAGTTTGTACTTAAATGGCAAAAGCAGACTACATCATATCATTAATCAAATCGCATTATAATAGCGAACCAGAAAGGTTCACTACTATTGCATTGCAGATTGCTGCCCACGAAGCCATATTGGGACATACTCTTGTTGCCAGCGAGATAAAAAACATAATAGACAAGGCAAAGGAAACCAAGCTTAAAACTAAAGCCTTTGCTCCCGATATGCAGGAATTGATATTAGAAAATGTTCCCGCTTTAAATCTTGCAGATATTATTGTTTCGGAAGATATTAAATCCAAAATCAAACGCATCATTTCAGAGTTTGTGCAACGGGACAAGCTACACAAGCATGATTTAGAAAATCGTAGGAAAATTTTATTGTCAGGGCCTCCGGGAACGGGAAAAACGCTTACGGCTTCCATCATTGCCAACGAACTCAACTTACCGCTTTACACCATTTTAATGGACAAAATGGTAACAAAATATATGGGCGAAACCAGTGCTAAATTGCGTCAGGTTTTTGATTTGATTGAGCAAAAACAGGGTATTTATCTGTTTGATGAATTTGATGCCATTGGTGGCGAACGCAGCCGGGATAACGATGTGGGAGAAATGCGAAGAGTGTTAAACTCATTTCTTCAATTCATCGAACGGGACAATTCCGACAGCCTTATTATTGCCATTACTAATAATAAACAACTTTTAGATCAAGCCCTTTTCCGCAGGTTTGACGATGTGATTTTATACCACCTGCCAAGTATTAACGAAAAACGAGATTTGCTGAAAAACAGGCTAGCCCAATTCAGTAAAATAATAAATATCGATGATTTATTACCAAACATAAACGGACTTAGCCACGCTGAAATATCGCTTGCCTGCATTGATGCCATTAAGGAAACGGTTTTGAATGAAAAGCAACAGATGAACAATGATTTAATTTTAAAAGCAATCAAAGACCGTAATGCAGCGTATCACAAATAAGCGTAAAGAATGGTATCATATAAACACATTTTTATATCAGGCAATGTAAGCAGCGAAAAATACAGAGCCCCTTCAGCAATGGGAGCAAAACCGCGCATACCTATTCGTGACAGGGAAACTCAAAGCCAAAAACTTTTAAATCAGTTTGATGAAATTTGGCATCAAAAAGAGCAACTGCAACAACAACGAAGTTCGGCACAGATTGCCACCAGAGAAGGAACGTATATTCAGCTCACTAGTGCTGCCGACCACGATTTAATTACCAAAAGTCTGGAAGACCTTAGAAAAGGTATTCGCTTACTAAACATCAAAGAAATTCCCGTTGGAGAAAATCAAACGCAGGTAAGAGCAACGGTGTATGTTCCCAAGGGAAAAGAGAAACATTTCATTGCTAAAATTCAAAAATACCAACAGGAAGAAACGGCAAAAGGGCAACCTAAAAACGCACCGTTGATAAACAGTATTGAAGATGTAAGTATAGCTTTATTGGAAGGATTATGGATAGACAAACCACAACTTATTCCAACCGAGACAGTAAAATGGAGTGAAGCGTGGCTGAAGGTAAATACAAAAGAAAATCAGGAACAGGAACAAATTGAACAGTTTCATGCAACGCTTGACAACATTGGAATAGCATACAAACAAAAC
This sequence comes from Lishizhenia tianjinensis, assembly GCA_945860455.1. GTDB lineage: Bacteria > Bacteroidota > Bacteroidia > Flavobacteriales_D > Crocinitomicaceae > UBA952. The sequence continues at coordinate 6,854 of CAMAQX010000091.1, read as the reverse complement.
AGTATTATTTTCCCGGAAAGAGCCGTTTTGTTGATAAATGCCAACCGTGAACAGTTGGTTGAATTGATGCTGCAAAGCGATTTGTTGGCAGAGTTCAGAGCGGGATAAGAACCCGCAGGGTTTTGGGTAAACGAAAGCAATAATGAACAACAGGCGTGGGTTGATGATTTATTGAACAGAATTGTATTGATTGAAAGTAATATAAAAATTTGTTTGTTGGATAGCGGAGTAAATAACGGACATCAGTTATTACAACCGATACTTGACAATGCAGATACACTTTCCGTTGATAGCGCTTGGGGGACAGATGACCACGAACCAAGAGCAGGACACGGAACACTAATGGCAGGCATTGCGGGCTACGGACAAATGGAACAAGTGCTTGTTTCTGTAAATTCAGTTCCACTTACACATAAACTTTGTTCAGTAAAAATTGTTCCGCGCTCCAATCAGGCACATACTCCACGAGAATTGTGGGGCGATGTAACAGCACAAGGCATTGCAAGGGCAGAAATTCAAAACCCGAATATGGTGTTGGTTTATTGTATGTCTGTTACTTCAACTGAAGATGTTAATATGGGCAGACCTTCTTCTTGGTCAGGTTCAGTGGATAACTTGGCTTTTGGCGAAGGCGAAAACCAACGATTGATAATTGTTTCCGCAGGAAATATTCACGATGAAGAATTATGGCGAAATTATCCTAACTCCAATTTGGTATCATCGGTTCAAAATCCGGCACAAGCGTGGAATGCCCTTGTTGCAGGAGCATATACTGAAAAAATTCAGGTAAATGACCCGAATTTTCAAAATCATACGCCTGTTGCCGCTAAAGGACAACTTTCACCTTTTAGTTCAACTTCATTAGTTTGGGAAAGAAAGTGGCCAATTAAGCCAGATATAGTCTTTGAAGGAGGTAATCTATTGGTTACACCTGATGGTAAAAATGTTACTATTCATGATGATTTAGATTTATTATCCACAGCAGCCAATTTTAATCAAAGACCATTTGAAACAATAAATGCAACAAGTGCTGCTGCTGCACAAGCATCATGGTTTGCTGCAAAGATTGCCTATGAATATCCAAACGCTTGGGCAGAAACCATTAGGGGATTGGTGGTTCATTCAGCTAATTGGAATGATGCAATGCTTGCTCAATCTCAGGTTCAGCAAGGTAACCGAGCTAGTTTTAGAAGATTATTGAGAACTTTTGGTTTTGGCGTTCCCGATTTAGGCCGTGCATTATATAGTCAAGAAAGCGCTTTGACCTATATAGCACAGGAAACCATTCAGCCGTTTAATTTCAAAGAAGGAAGCGGCACCACTGAAACAAATCAAATTCATTTTTTCAATCTTCCCTGGGCTAGCGATTTGTTACTACACATGGGCGAAACACCCGTGAAACTAAAAATAACTCTATCCTATTTTATAGAACCTGGAGCTGGTGAAATCGGATGGAAAGACAAATATCGCTATCAATCACATGGGTTGCGTTTTGAAGTCAATAATATAAATGAAAGTGAAGATGTTTTCAGAAAACGTATAAATATCGCAGCAAGAGAAAAAGATGAAGATTTTCAAGGAAATTCTGGAGCTGAACGTTGGAAAGTTGGAAAAGATAACCGTAATAATGGTTCAATACACTCAGATTATATGGAAATGACAGCAGCAGAACTTTCTGAATGCAATCACATTGCTGTTTATCCTGTTATTGGTTGGTGGCGTGAACGCAAGCATTTAAGCCAAGTAGAAAATAAAACACGTTATTCATTGATTATTTCGCTTGAAACTCCTGCACAAGATGTTGAGCTATATACAACTGTTAAAAATATGATTCAGGTTCCTGTTGAGGTAAAAACTTCATAGTGAAAATATATGGCTAGCATCACAGAGAACAAAATAGAAACAATTGTAATTAGCTATCTGCAAGGTTTGAGCTATACCTATCAGTTGGGAACAGGTATTTTCCTTAATGGTGAGCACCCCGAATGGTAATTCAACGAAGTGGTGTTACTATAAAATTCGACTGTCCAAGTACATATTTTCTTCTAAAATGATAACCTGATCGCCAATTTCCTGATGAAAATCTGCAACTTCAAGAACTATTCTTTTGAAAAATGAAACATCCTGGCAAAAGATCAAACCAATGGCATCGAGAAGGTTAGTTTTACCTATATTATTCTCACCAATTATTAGCGTTATTGGTTTTAATTGTACATTAAAATCCTTGAAGTTTCTGTAGTTATGGATTTCTAATTCTCTAATATACATCGTCCATTAATGTTTACGAATTTTACCAAAGAAATGTCTGTCAAATTATTCTACGCCCACCTCATCAATCTCCTTCATTATCCTGTCAGTCTCAGTTAATGCCACTATAATCTTCTGGTAATGTAGAATATCATCAAAACTCAACTCACGACCCTTACGGTCTTTTAACCATTTTTGAGCGGGTTGGTAGCCTCCAATGTAAAAGTTCCAGGCTACTTCCTTAACGTTTGAAAAGTATTGTGTTTCATTGATGTAAACCGATCCATCCTTGTAAGTTGGTTTTCCAACAATGTTGTCTCCTTCTTCTGGATAACCAGTTAAGAATTCTTCCACTTTTGGACTTTCCAATAAATGGATATCGCGCAACTCTTTACCTAAAACAACCAATTTCCAGAATTTATCCGCATCAGTTGCATAAGGAACTCTAGGGAAATCGATCTTTAGAAACTCTTTGTATTTCTCACGGTAACTTGGGCTATGGAGAACTGCGTAGATGTAATCCAAGATATTCAAAGGATAAATTGCGCCTTTTGAGTTTGGCGGAAGATCAACTACAGTATCATCATCCGAGAAAAAACTATGATTTAATATTTCAGCAATTTGAGTTGCAATTTTATAATCTAGGTTGGTTTGTCTTTTATTGGCTTCGATACTTTTTTGAGCGCTTACTTCAGGGTATTGGTATAAAGTAAAAACAGTGCCTCGGCCTCTATAAAATATGTTTGAATCTAATAAAGAATTTGAGACGTAAATGATATTCCATTCACCACTCCCCATGGCTTGTCCTTGCCTACCAATAATTAGAGCATTATTCTTCCCTCGAATAAAATGACTCATTACAGCTGATCTTGGATAGGACTGAAAGCCTTTGGACTTACCCGTATAAATTGTGAATCTTTTATCAAAAGGTCTGTAAAGTATAGGAACAATTTTAGGTTGATTTTTTATAATATCGTCAATTGCTGTTTTTACCGTCCAATCTCTACCATCTTTATGAAGTGCATATTTATGTCTCAGGGCATCAATAGTGAGGAATTCAAAATCAGTTTTGATTAAATTCAATTTCTCCCTTTCAAATTGTATTGTCAAATCATCGCGTTCGGTTGTAATACCAGATGCAGAATTTAAAAACAACTCATCAACCTTAAAGCTATTCTGATCATTTAACTCAGAATGCTCAAAGTATTTAAAGGACAATTTATCATCAAGATTTTTTAGGTTATTCCACCCTATTTCATTAAAATCCTGGTTTGTTAAAAAATCATACTTATACTTTCTTTTACCGAATAAGTCGTATTTAAAAATTTCAGAATAAGAGGTTTTCTTCTTTTTTTGAGACTTAATAAAGAAATTAATTGAAACACCTGTTTGAATATCAAAAACATTCTCATCTTTACTTCCATCTTCTGCTACTTCCTTTCGTTTTGTGCTCCCATGGAGATCCAATATATATATCTTATCAAATGTTTCAAGAAGATTTTTACGCATTTGACGGTGAATCAATCCGTCAATAAAACTATTATTTGAAATATAGGCTAATATACCTTCTCCATTTTTCTCAATAAAATGTTGCCCAAAGCGAATGAACTTTATGTAATCATCTGAAAGAGGCTGTATGTTACGTTCATTCAAATTCTTCTTGTAATCTGCTACTAAATTTTCGATCCATGGACTCTTATTGTTAGAGCTAACAGAATATGGAGGATTTCCAATTACACACATTACTGGAGTATCTTTCTTAATCGCATTTGCTTCGTTAGCCTCCTGAGATAACCATTGTGAAAACAAGTTGAATTGGTTCTCATGCGCTTCCTCCAAACTGTTTGTAAGGAAAATTTTGAAGCGCTTGTTGTTTGGGTTGGTGAAACCAGTTTCAGTCAACAAAATATCCATCTTCAAATGTGCCATGGCATAAGAAGTCATTAGAAGCTCAAAACCATTCAAACGTGGGATTAAATCATTCTCCACATACTTTGGCCAGATACCTGCTTGGTTCTTGAATTTTTGATGAATGTGCTTAATTACCTGAGCAAGGAAGGTTCCGGTACCCGTTGCAGGATCCAAGACTTGCACCCTGTGTACTTCCTGTTCTACCTTCTTTCCCTGGTAATCGACCTTGATTTTAGTTTTTGATGTATCTGCTAATCCCTGAGGTAAATTGAATTCTGTTTTTAGGATATCATCCACCGCGCGTACAATGAAATTCACAACAGGTTCTGGAGTGTACCAAACCCCACGCGATTTGCGCAACAAAGGATCATAAGCCGCTAAGAAGGTTTCATAGAAGTGAATGATTGGATCATCCTGCTTGGTGTTTTTTCCAAAATTCTTCATGATCTGCGCAACATCAGACGCCAAAAATATTTGAACTAAATCATCAACAATCCACGCAATACGTGAATCTAAATCATAACCTGCTATACTTTGAAAAAGCTTTCTCAAAAATGGATTTGAATGAGGAATTAAAGTTGCTGCTTCCTCTCTGGAGAATGTTGGAATGGTTGGATCGTGATAACGCGCTGCAAACATTCCATAGGCAATCGTTTGTGCATACATATCAGCAAATGCCTTGTGTGTAATGTCATGCAATAAAACATTCTGAAAAGCTTTATACTGGTCCTTTAATTGTGAATTGGCTTCGTTCACCTCATCTGATGAAACTGCTTGTTCAATGATATTTGCCAACAAGCGCGCCTTCCCAGCCATCATTTCGGCCAACTTCGTCGGAGATTTGATCGTTTGGGAAATCATTTGTGCAAAGTCCTTTATCAACTGTTCAAAGTGATCAAATTGATCAGAACGGCCAACGATTGAGCCGTTCACGATCTCGGCAATACGAATTGAATTAACGAACTGACCGTCGCGGTAAAAATGAAAGTCCATATAATCCGTAAAGATGAGGTTCGTTAAGGATGCTTTGTAGCGATCAAATTGTTCTTTCTGTGATTTACTATTCAGATCAACAGCGATATCCTTAGCTTCGATGTATCCGACAGGAATATCCTTTTTCATGAGGATATAGTCCGGCGCACCACAAGTAATTCGTGCCGGTTCATTGATCAACTGAACATCTTTGAGAATGGTTTCTAGTAGTAATTGTAAATCACCGCGATAAGCATGTTCTCTGGAAATTCCTGTTTGGAATCGTTTGTTTAGGTTGTCGATGTATTTTTGGATAGTCATATTCCTTATTATAAATTTAGGTTATTTATAAAATATCATATTTAATTAGATGTCAAATATTCTTTGACCTCTTCATTCGCAAAGTTTGCCCTTTCGGGAATTTGATCACTAAGACTATTTTGCCTCGCTGCCTTAACGCGTTTGTCAGTCGTATCGTTAAGCATTTGATGTGTACCTTTGAATTCAATATTCTTGAATTTCATCTTTTCATGGAAAACACTTTTTATTTCACTCCAATCCATTGATTTTTGATTCTTATAAAGGTAACAGATGTCATAAAAATCTCTTGGTACAGTATAGGATCGTTGAATGAGTGCTCGAAGTTTCTCAGCAAGTACCCAATCTTTATCGATTGTAGACTTTGGCACATTTTGCGCTTCTGCTATTTGCTCTATCTCCCTTTTTCTTACCATTAATATTGTTTGTTACAAATAGATCGAATCTCATTTTCTGAGATATTCAATCTTAATTTCCATTTACTATTAAACACACCTTCTTCTTGACCAAAAGGATCGATCAATATATATCTAGGGTTTACTTTCGATGCTGCGAACTTCAGGAAGCGAGACATTTTCTTTTTTCCCAGGAATTCCGCTAGAAAAGCCATTCGTTTTATTGCCGATAAATTATTGATTGCTTTGCAGTATTCGATAAGTTTATCTTGACCGAGATCAGCATCATTAAACGCACGCAACAGTTCAGGATATCCTCCTGAATATTGAGGTAAATCAAAACAATCTACAATCGTTTTTTCTTTATCTGTAATTCGATATCGATGATTCCCAAATCCTTCCTGTTGTATCCCAGTTCTCTTTCTAGGATTGATTTTAACGAATTGGTATGCAACACCAAAAATATTTTTATCACCTTTTACCTTGACGGTTTGTATAAAAACGGTGTTCGGGAATTGCTCTGTTAATCCGTGAATATTTAATGCAGACCAATATGAAATAATTCCATCTACAACTAAATAGCAACCAATGACTTTTTCATCTCTAAAGTTTTTCCGGCAGTACTTTCCGCGCTCCATTCTAGTTAAAAATTCCTTTTCAACCAGATTTTCCAAGATCTCATTGAGATTAGAAAACTCATGGTCCAGTGTTGACTCGATATCGTCTATACAGAATATATCAATTTCATATCTATCTAGTAATTGAGTGAATTGTTGTTGATCTTCAAGTATATTCTTTGATAAATATCTCCTTGCCATTATTACATTTTGTTGAAATATATGTGGTAAAATATAGGACATATCTTTAATAGAAATGTAAAGATAAATAAAAATATTAATTTCCCCAATGATAAGAAATAAACCTGCCTTCCTTCTTTTTACTGACTTCGCCAATATTTTAGTTGTAAAGTAGTTTAAATTTGTTAAGCTTTTTGGTTAAAAGTAAAGTTTG
>CAMAQX010000090.1 GCA_945860455.1 Lishizhenia tianjinensis | reverse complement strand
TTTCTCATTGAACCAAGCCGATTTTTCAAACAAAACGAAATCTGCCGGAGTATATGCGGAAACATTTACATCGGTTTGAAGCTGAATTCGCTTATTGGTTATTAGACTGTTCCAGGTAAAAAAATACTGAATCGTATCATTGTAAAGGCTATACTTAGGATTTCCTAACCAGGATGGATCATCATACAAAGTAGAATCAAGCCATCCATCATTCCGAGCCGCATAAAACAAAATGTAATCGCCTGGATTGAGACTATTATCACCGCCATCTTCCACATGAATTGGTAATTCCTTTTCCCTTCCAAACAATTGAATATTTACCGATTGAAAAGAAGAAACGGGTACTCCAGCAGCTTGTAATGTGGTATAATCTATTCGATAGATGCCCGATTGAACTACTGGAAAAGAATAATACTTTTGACTGTAATTAATCCACTCATTGCCATACGTTTGAGCAATAGAAACTCCATTGTAGATTAAAAACAAAATGAATACAAGCTTTTTCATTTCATCGCATTCTTAGGTTTATCTAATTTTAGTCTAAGGGAAATAATATGGGAATAGAGTGCAACCGAAGCATCTCCAATATCCGTAAATGCATAATCCAAATGAAACCCTTTTATGGCAATACCTAATCCAATATTTGGCTGCACATTAAACCTCTTCGATTCATTTAATTCTGTCGTGTATTGCATATTTGATATTCCACCTCTAATTTTCACAAATTCTTTAAATCCAACTTGAATTCCAGCATGCGGATCAATCGAGAATGGTTTAGCGCTAATGACTGTATTTCGTCTACCATCTGTGGTTATGTCAAAATCAATTTCACCACCAAGATTAAATCCTCCTTTTCCAATTGGCAGGTTACCAGCAACCCCAAGAATCATTTTAGGTAAAGTAAGTTCCAACCCATTTTGAGGAATTTCATTTCCTGTGCTCAAAAACACATTTTTTGTTTCTTCATCCAAGGTGAATGTCCAAGCATTGAACGTTGAAGTCGCATCACGCAACATGGCGCCAAATTTCAATCGTGGATTTACTTGATACTGCCATCCAGCATCTAATCCAAATCCCCACGACCGTGCAAAATCGCCCACCTTTCGATAAATCACTTTTGTTGATCCTCCGAGAGTCATTCCATCTATTGGTAATTTGCGTGCATACGAAAAAATAAATGCATAATCGCCTGCGGAAAAAGAAGAAACATTGTCGTAATTAATATTCCCGTTGTTATCAATTAGCTGAGTTGTATTTGGGATATCATCAACCCCAAAACGGATGGCAGTAAAGGCCATGGCACTCTTTTCATTTATGGTATGGGCTAAACTCAATTGATCATACTTTGCTATTCCTGCAAAATATTCGGCATGCATAAAATTTACTTCCAACCATTTATTTACACCGATTAATCCGGCTGGATTCCAATAAGAAGAACTAGCACCTGCTGTTTGTGCCACAAAAGCATTACCCATTCCCAACGCATCCGCACCTACTCCAATTGCTAAAAATTCATTTGAATATTTGGGCGCAATTGAATTATTCTGAGCAACGGCTAGAGACGTTATAAAAAGGAAGGTTAACAGTAGGATATTTGTCTTCATTCAAGAAAGTTTTACTAGTATTAACACGCCAATTTTTAAAAAATTGTGTACTTTTCCCATCTATTGTAAAATTAAATTAAAATCTCGAATTAACGCATTCTTATGAATATTTTACGACATCCAATATTCAATATTCCTAATCTACTTACAGCATCTAATTTTTTAAGTGGGATTGCCAGTATTACATCTTGTTTTGCAGGTAGAATGGATTTTGCTATTGTTTTCATTGGGGCTGCATTAATCTGTGATTTTTTGGATGGTTTTGCAGCACGTTTACTTTCTATATCAAGCGATTTGGGTAAACAATTAGATTCACTAGCTGATGTCGTTTCTTTTGGTGTGGCACCTGGAATTATAATGATGAGTATGATTGCTGTTTTTGCGCAAAGTTTTCAAGCCACATATTTGGATACAGATTTAAGTGCAAATTCTTTTATACACTATCAAACTCAAAGTTGGTTAAACTCACTTTTTCACGAAATACCAAATGATTTTGATGCTACAATTAAATATTTACCTTTATCAGCATTAATGATACCTGTCCTGTCTTTGTTTCGATTGGCTAAATTTAATATTGATCTGAGGCAAACAGAAAAGTTTATTGGTGTTCCGACGCCTTTAAGCACCCTGTTTTTTCTGTTTTTCCCGCTCTATTTCTTATTAAATTACGCTCAATGGAGTCAAACTTTTACAAGTTGGTTCGGATTCCTATTTAACCCTTATTTTGTTGCAATAACCTGTATTTCATTCTCTCTACTTCTAGTTGCAGAAATTCCATTAATGTCTCTTAAATTCAAACAATTCAAATGGATGGGAAATGAACATAAGTTTATATTGTTGATAAGTTCGGGAATAGTTATTCCGGTTTTTCTTGTTTGGTCTATTCCAATCATAGTACTTTTGTTTGTCAGTTTATCAATCATTGAAAATACTGTTGTTAAAAATAAAACACATGAAATTTAAAGCCGAAATTGATGTAATGCCATTAGATGCATTATTGGATCCTCAAGGAAAAGCAGTTACTAATTCCATGATTAATATTGGATTACCTGAAATTGATGGCGTACGAATCGGTAAACATATCCGTCTTTTTATTGAAGCTAACGACCAAAAAACAGCTGAGCAGAAGATAGATGAAGCGTGTAAGAAATTACTAGCCAATCAAATCATGGAGAGTTATACTTTTAAAGTGATTCCGGCGTAAATTACTTATGTTCGGTAATCAAATTGCTGGCAAAATCTCCTCCGAGGGCAAACGGATATTCTATTCATTTAATCCAAGTCTGAATCAACAAAATACTAGTGCATTTCCGATTGCCACAAACGAAGAAGTTGAACATGCTTTAGCGCTTTCTAAAAACTCATTTTATTCATTTAGTTCATCAAAACCAAGCGATCGTTCAAAATTACTTGAGTTAATTGCGGAAGAACTAGCATTAAATAAATCAATTATTTCTAAAGCTTATTGCAAAGAATCAGGCCTCCTATTATCTCGTTTTGAAATTGAATTTAAGCGTACGTATGAACAATTGTTTTTATTCTCAAACTTTCTTAAAAAACCAAATTTTGAGCTACTTTCTGAAACACTTGGTGATCAAAAAAATTCATTGCCTCATTTGGTAAAAAAACATGTTTCAATTGGACCAATTGTTGTTTTTGGAGCAAGTAATTTCCCATTAGCTTATTCAACGATAGGAGGAGATACCGTTTCTGCCATAGCTGCAGGCTGTCCCGTTATTGTAAAGGCACATCCTTTTCATCCTGAAACTAGTTTTCTAGTTGGTCAAGCCATTAATAATGCTATCGAAAAAACCCTGTTTCCACCCGGAATTTTTTCACAGCTTTATGACGACCAATTTACGGTTGCACATCAACTAGTGCGAGACAATCGCATAAAAGGAGTTGCGTTTACAGGGAGTTATTTGGGTGGTAAAACACTGTTTGATTTAGCTAATTCTCGTTCAACACCTATCCCTGTTTTTGCAGAAATGGGTAGCCTGAATCCCGTATTTGTTTTCCCGACTTCATTGCAGGAGAAAAGCGAAGGTTGGTCCACCCTGTTTTCAAAATCAATTACAAATGATGCAGGTCAATTCTGCACGAAGCCCGGACTTTTCTTTATTCCTCGTAGTGAAAATGGAAAACGATTTGTATCCATGTTATCTGAAAAGTTAATTCAGGAACCTTCTTTTACCATGCTTCATCCTTCCATTCATGCCAATTTTGAAAAGAAGAAACAAGAAATTGTAGATCAATCAAAAGGAGAACTAATTGAAAAAAAAGAATCCATTGCAATTCGCGACGGAAGACAAGGGTTGTTCGTAACAAGCGCAAGCGAATTTCTCGAAACAGAATCCTTGGAAAAGGAAGTTTTTGGTCCATTTGCTGTCATTTGTTATTACGATACACAAAACCAATTGAAAGAGTGTACGGAAAAAATATCAGGGCAGTTAACAGCGACAATTTTGGCTACACAAGAGGAGCTCATTGAAAATCAGTCTTTCGTATTTATGGTAAATCAACTAGCGGGGCGAATTATTTTCAATAATGTGCCCACAGGAGTAAGAGTTTGTGAGAGTATGCATCATGGAGGCCCATACCCAGCAACAACGGATTCAAGATTGACTGCAGTTGGAACAGATAGCATTTTACGCTTTACCCGCCCAATTGTACATCAAGATAATTGTTGAATTTCAACTTCAATTACTTTCCATACTTCCTGTGCCGTTATATCCCAAGAAAAAAGCTTGGATCGTATTAATCCATTTTCACTTAGTCGCAATCGTAAATCCTGTTCAATGAACAATCTACTCATCCCTTCAGAAATCTGATTTACATCAAATGGATTACAATAAATTGCAGCATCTCCAGCAATTTCAGGCAAACTTGTTTTATCACCCGAAAGTATTGGCACCCCACAACGCATGGACTCAACAAGTGGAATTCCAAAGCCTTCAAAATAGGGGACATAAGTTAATGCAAAAGCGGAGGATATATATTTGACTAAATCAGATTGGGAGAGATGACCAGTAAATCGAATTTTTGATTTCACAAATTCGGGAATTTCAATTTTATGGCCTTTCCACATGGGTTGCCCCACAATAACCAAATCAATATCAGGAAAATTGTGTTCCTTTTGAAATTTTTCAAACGCATTTATTAACCGTTGTACATTTTTTCTAGGATGAAGCGAACCCACAAACAAAAAATAATCACCTAATCCATTTTGGGTTAAAAATTGATCTTTATCCACGTTGGAAATAGGATTGAATAATTCTGAAGCACCATTCCAAGCGACTATTATATTTGATTCCTCAATGTGATACGTTTTGGAAATATCATTTTTTGAAGCAATAGAAACCGTTATTATTTTTTTCGCTTTTTCGGCATATTTTGGGAAAAATGTTCGATAATACCAGCGAACTAACCAAGGAAGATCTTTAGGGAAATGTTCAAAATTCAAATCATGAATTACGTGAATCTGAGGAACATTAGACAACAAAGACAAAGAGCCATCAGGAGAAAATAGCAAATCGATTTTATGCTTTTTTAAAGCTTTTCGTAAGCTGAATTCGAACCAAATCAAATAAAGAAATGGATGTCTTGCTTGAGGGCCGATAACTATCTCTGTTGCATTTGCTCCAAAATGAAATTTAGGATCCACAGGTCGATCAAAAAATAAAACAAAACTATGTTCTGGATGATTCTGAACGATTCGTTTTACCACCTCATAAGTATACCAACCAAATCCTTCCATTTTATTGGAAAGTAAAAACCGAGTATTAATTCCTATTTTCAATGGTTAGTTGCCACTTCTTGACTTTCGATGGCCAGTAACACACCATCCCATAGTTGAATACGCATTTTTAATGCTTCTATTGAAATAGATGTAGCTTCCATCCATTTTTGTTGATCCGTTCCACATAGTTCTTTAATCATATTCAATGCCATAGGACCATGTTCTCCTCCATCTACTTTAATGTGTCTTTCGAGATAGAAAAGTAATTTCCCAATAGAAACAACAGATTCTACTTCAATCGATTTTACAATTTGAATAAACATGTCTGGAATTAAATCTTCCCGACCGAACGTAAATAAAGCTGCTAACTTATGTAATTCATTTTCTCGAATGGCAGAAAAAGTAAATTGAACGAACTCTTTTGTGTTTGAATGTATTTCTACTGATTGCAATTCAGTTTCCAAATTAGAAAAATTACATGATTGAATAAAGTTCAAAATTGGTTGCGTATCTACTTCAATTTCAGCCATTGCATCCAAATACAATTCAAAATGACTCACTGCAGTGCCTTGATCATTAACATCACTTTCCTCTCCCCAGACTATTGCATTTATTAATCTGCGCGTTTCAGGATTACCTACAGGATGCCAAGGTAGGTCAATGCATGTCAATCCGCGCTGCAAGGACTTTAACAAACTCATAAAATCCCAAACTGCAAACACATGTTCTTTCATGAATGTTTTCAATGCATCCAATGAATTCAACCGATCATATAAAGGATGGTTAATCAATTGAGAACGGTACCCCTCAATCTCTAATTCTAATTTTTGTAATTCTCTACTCATTTAATTCAATTTGATTCCAAGTTCAGTCATTTGATTATCATCTATAGTTGAAGGAGCGTCAATCATAGTATCACGACCACTATTATTTTTTGGAAAAGCAATATAATCGCGAATAGATTCAGAACCTCCCATTGTTGCCACTAATCTATCCAAACCAAAGGCTAAACCACCATGAGGAGGTGCTCCATATTCAAATGCATTCATCAAAAACCCGAATTGAGCTTGAGCCTGTTCAGAGGTAAAACCTAATAACTCAAACATTTTAGCTTGAAGTTCCTTGTTATGAATTCGAATAGAACCTCCGCCTAATTCTACACCATTCATAGCTAAGTCATATGCATTTGCGCGGACTTTACCTGGATCGGTAGCAAGCATTTCAAAATCTTCAGGCTTTGGAGAGGTAAAAGGATGATGCATCGCATGCCATCTATTTGAATTTTCATCCCATTCTAATAAAGGAAAATCGAATACCCACAAAGGTTTAAACTCATTGGCTTTCCTGAGTCCTAATAAATTCCCAAGATGTAAACGCAATTCATTTAATTGTTTACGTGTTTTATCCAAATCACCACAGAGAAGTACAAGCAGATCACCAGGCTTCATATTTGCTTGAGTTGACCATTTTTCTAATTCAGTCGTGTCATAAAATTTATCTACTGACGATTTTAGTGAACCATCCGCATTGTATCTTAAATAGATCAAGCCCATTGCACCAATTTGTGGACGTTTTACCCAATCTGTAAACTCATCTAGCTGCTTACGAGTAAATTCTGCTGCATTTTCAACATTAATTGCCAGAACAGATGGCGCATTATCGAAAACTACAAACCCTTTCCCTTGGGTTAAGGCTGTAAGGTCATGAAATTCCATCCCAAAACGAATATCAGGCTTATCCGAACCATATTTCTCCATTGCCTCAGCATAGGTCATTCGAGGGAAATCTCCTTCAAAATCCACATTTAATACAGCTTTAAAAACATGTTTAATTAAGTCTTCGAAGGTTTTCAAAATATCTTCTTGATCCACAAAAGACATTTCACAATCTATTTGAGTAAATTCAGGTTGTCTATCGGCACGTAAATCTTCATCTCTGAAGCACTTAACAATTTGATAGTACCGGTCAATGCCTGATACCATTAGCAATTGCTTGAAGGTTTGAGGTGATTGAGGAAGTGCATAAAACTGACCCTGATTCATTCGGCTTGGCACAACAAAATCTCTAGCTCCTTCTGGAGTAGATTTAATTAAAAAGGGCGTCTCAACATCCATGAAATTTTGAAAATCTAAATATTTTCGTGTTTCAAGTGCTACCTTATTTCGTAAAAATAACTTTTGTTGAACAGGATTTCTTCTCAAATCAAGATAACGGTATTGCATCCGTAGTTCATCCCCTCCATCCGTTTCATCTTCAATTGTAAAAGGTGGAGTTTTTGCCGCATTTAGAATATGTAGTTCTTGAACAACGATTTCAATATCACCAGTTGGAATGTTCTTATTTTTACTTGAACGCTCTATAACGATTCCTTTTGCTTGAACAACAAATTCACGACCCAATTTTCGTGCATTTTCACACAAAACGGAATTTGAATCCATATTGAAAGCTAATTGTACAATTCCATATCGATCACGTAAGTCAATAAATGTCATCCCACCTAAGTCACGAGATTTTTGCACCCATCCTGAAACTGTAATTTCCTTCGTAACATCACCCAACCTAAGTTCCCCACACGTGTGTGTTCTATACATAATCTAAATTTGATTACAAAAATAGAAAAACAAAGCCGTTAGGAAAATCTTTAATTAAAAGAAAACGAAATATTTATTAGTAAACGTGGAACTATCTATCTTTTTCTTTTAAAATTTGTTTGCGAAGTGCTTCTATAACCTCATCAACAGACTCTTCAAATGACTTGCATTGTTTTTTGGCAAATAGTTCCTTTCCAGGAATCAATACTTTTATTTCGGCAATTTTATTTTCCTTTTCTTTATTTTTATCAAGTCTCAAAAACACTTCTGAAGAAATTGCCTTGTGATTAAATAATTCTAATTTATGAACACGTTCTTGGATAAAATCAACTAGCTTTTGATCTGCTTTGAAATGGATTGAATGAACTTTTGTTTCCATGTTGTTTAATTTTTATCACCTCTAGGGTGTGCTTGTAAATAAATATTTGTCAATTGCGCAAATGAATTATGGGTATATACTTGGGTTGCGGATAAATTTGCATGACCGAGTAGATCTTTCAATGTTTCTAGTCCAGTTCCTCTATTCAACATATGAGTAGCAAAGGTATGTCTTAATACATGAGGGCTTTTTTTATCCAAATTCGTTGCCACTCTAAGGTATTGATTTATTCTACGGTAAACAAGCATAGGATACATTTTTTTGCCTAATTTTTGTGAGAAAACGAAGATACTTTCACCAAACACTTTATTTTTCTGGGTTAAATAAGCCTTCAGTAAATCGGATAAACTAGAAGAAATTGGAATTATTCTTTCTTTATTTCTTTTACCTATTACTTTTATCGCATCATCCAAGAAATTTAAAACACGTAATTCAATCAACTCATTTAATCGAATGCCCGTTTGATAAAATAATTCAAACATCAACTTGTCGCGCATTCCTTCAATTGAATCATTGAATAAGACGTCTAATTTTTCCGAATATAACTCTGATTCTTTCGCAAATGCCGGTAATCGTTTTTCATTTTTCGGACCTTGTATCTTACTCATTGGATTAGAAAAAACCAGACCTTCTTTCCTCAACCATTTGAAAAATGTCCTCAATGCGGCCAATTTTCTATTAATTGATTTAGCCGTTTTCTTTTTGTCAAAAAGATCTACAACCCAACCACGAATAGTTGGAGTATTGATTTCATTAAATTCCTCTATTCTTTTTATGCACGCAAAGTCGATAAATTGAACTAAATCGTTTTGGTAAGCGCAAATAGTATGATGCGAGTATCGTTTTTCGAACGTTAAATATCCAATGAAATTAGTAAGCATAAAAAAAGGAGC
>CAMAQX010000089.1 GCA_945860455.1 Lishizhenia tianjinensis | reverse complement strand
GAATCGCGTGATATTGATATTCCGTTGGCCTGCAATCATTTTTTCTATTATGCCGGTTGGGCCGATAAATTGGAGTATGCCTTTCCAACCCGCAAAGTTGAATCTTTAGGCGTTGCCGGTCAAATTATACCCTGGAATTTTCCCTTATTAATGGCTGCTTGGAAAATCGCTCCTGCTTTGGCTGCAGGAAATACAGTGGTACTTAAACCAGCAGAAACAACTTCTTTGACCGCCTTAAAATTGGCCGAAATTATACATGATGCTGGTTTACCTCCGGGTGTGGTGAATATTGTTACCGGTTTTGGCGATACAGGAGCAGCTATTGTCAATCACCCGGATGTTAATAAAATTGCTTTTACAGGATCAACGGCAGTAGGAAAAATCATTCAAAAATCAATCGCAGGTACAGGTAAAAAAGCCACCTTGGAACTGGGTGGAAAATCAGCAAACATTATTTTTGAAGACGCTCCAATTGACCAAGCGGTTGAGGGAATTGTAAATGGAATTTTCTTTAATCAAGGACACGTTTGTTGTGCGGGATCACGACTTTTTGTGCAAGAGTCTGTCGCTGAATTGGTTATTCAAAAACTAAAACAACGAATTCAAACGTTGTATGTAGGAGATCCGCTTGATAAAAACACAGATATTGGTGCAATAAATAGCCAGGAACAATTGAAAACAATTGAAAAGTATATAAAAATAGGGATAGCAGAAGGGGCTGAAATGTATCAACCTACTTGTGAAATACCTAAAAATGGATTTTACTGTCCCCCAACCTTATTTATAAATGTCGCTCAATCAAGCCGCATTGTGCAAGAGGAAATTTTTGGTCCTGTATTAACCATTCAAACATTCAGAACGGTGGATGAGGTAATTCAAAAAGCAAACAATACGCCGTATGGATTGGCTGCTGGGGTTTGGACAGACAAAGGCTCCAGAATATTTAATCTAACCACCAAGTTACGCGCAGGAGTTGTTTGGGCAAATACCTACAATAAATTCGACCCAACATCTCCTTTCGGAGGATATAAAGAAAGTGGATTTGGTAGAGAGGGAGGAGTACATGGAATTAGTAGTTATGTAAAACTAAGTTGATTGAATTTTTTATTATAAACAAGTAATTATGTCAAGATTGGAAATTCTAAAAACATACAAAATTTATATCGGCGGACAGTTTCCTAGAACGGAATCCGGCAGGTATTATGTGGTTAACGATCAACAAGATCAACCGTTAGCAAATGTTTGTCTTTCTTCGCGTAAAGATGTTCGGAATGCGGTTGTGGCAGCCCGCAAGGCATTTGGATCTTGGTCTGAAAGAGCTGCATTTAATCGCAGTCAAATTTTGTATCGAATCGCAGAAATGCTCGAGGGAAGGAGAGATCAGTTCATACATGAGTTGGTAAAACAAGGTGCGACAGAGGCAGCAGCAGTTCAAGAAGTTAATCTAGCAATTGATAGAATTGTTTATTACGCAGGATGGTGTGATAAATACCAGCAAATTGGGAGTTCTGTTAATCCAGTGGCATCCTCTCATTTTAATTTTTCTGTTTTGGAACCTATGGGCGTTGTAGGGATAATTGCTCCTCAGAATTCTTCTTTAATTGGATTAGTGTCTCTACTTATGCCTGTTCTCGCTGGCGGAAACACGGCTGTGCTTTTAGCATCTGAGTCACTACCACTGTGTGCTATTACGTTTGCAGAAGTCCTTCATTCATCGGATGTACCCGGAGGGGTTGTTAATGTTTTAACAGGTAAAACGACTGAAATGGATGCAACTTTAGCGGCACATATGGATGTTAATGCATTGGTTGGTGAACAACAATCCTTGGGGCGCGTGCAAGTAGAATCGGTTGAAAATTTAAAACGATTATTCTCTTTCGATGCAGATTGGATGAATTCAAATGCTCAGGGATTACATTTTATTACAGATATTCAAGAGGTTAAAACAACGTGGCATCCTATCGAAAATATTGGTGGGGCAAGCAGTTCTTATTGATATTATAATTCGTTAACATTTTTATCATTTTTTTAAAATCTTTATAGCTATTACTAAGCGTAACTTTGCCGAAAAAAGCAAATGTACTTTTCATTATTCATCGCTAGTTGTATTTCCCTTTTTTCACTTATCAATCCGCTAAGTGCGTTGCCCGTTTTTATTTCCTTGACTTCCAATCAACCTTCGAAATGGAGGAATTACCAGATTCGAAAAACGGCTATGTATATTATTCTAATTTGCTTGGTTTCATTCTATGCAGGGTCGTACATTTTATCCTTTTTTGGAATTTCAATTCACTCCTTAAAAATGGCAGGAGGCATTATCATTGCTCGTTCTGGATTCATGTTGTTAAATGCGCAACACAAAGGAGATGTGAAAGGAAAAATAAAAGAAGAATCCTTGCAAAAGGAAGACATATCATTTAGCCCATTAGCAATGCCTTTATTGGCGGGACCCGGATCTATTTCTCTTTTAATAAACATGTCCATTGAAGCTAGATTATGGGAACAAAAGGCTATGATTGTATTGGCAATAATAGCAGTAGCGTTAGCCATTTTCCTTTTGTTTACCGTCGCGCCTCGAGTAATTAAATACATCGGTGAAGCTGGGCTGAAATCCATTTCAAAAATTATGGGGTTCTTGGTCTTAGCTATTGGAATTCAGATGATTACCGACAGCATCATCCATTTATTTAAAATTCCAATTTAAGGAATAAGTAACTTTTGGCCAATTTGTAGTTTATCGCTTTTCAATCGATTCGCCTTTTTAATTTGTGCTACAGAGACTTTGTACTTTGCGGCTAATCCATAAAGAGTATCTCCTTTTTTAACCGTGTAGCTTTTCGTTTTTACTACCGGTTTTTTCACCTCTGGTTTTTTAATCACTGGAGGTGTTTTTATTTCCGTTTTGGGTTTATCTACTTTCTTAGGTGTTTCTACTGCCGGCTCAATTTTCTTGGGAGCTTCTGCCGTTGTTTGTGCAATGTCTTTCGATTCTGTGTAGGTCAACAAAAGCTCAGAAACAGCAGGGTTTTTTTGAATGGAATCCATTGAGTTTATAATTGCCTCAAAAAGTAATTGTCCTTTTAATTCATATCCTTTGTTTGTTAAATGAACTAAATCTGTTTGAGCGTATCCAGCATCTCTCCATTTAGTCAAGGATTTTTTTCCACCAGCTACAGCATACCAATCCCAGAAAAGACATTTATTTTTTTTTGCTAAGGAGTCAACTAAATCCCTAAAGGTAATTCCTTCTGTTATATGTTTCGATTTGTAATATAAATCTTGTGTACTCGTTAACAAAATCAATGCTTTTGGACACATAACCCGCAAATCGGTTATAATTTTTTCTATTTGTCCGCCTAATTCAGGTTTTACTTGATTGTCATACAGGTAATTGTTTGTTCCAAAGTCTAATACAATCAAATTGGGTGAAAGAGCAGGCAATTGATCATCCAAGAGTTCTTCCAATAACAAAGAGCCGTATTGAGATGCACCTACACCCACAGAATGGTATAATACTCCCTTTTTGGAAGGAGTTTCCAAAGACATTCCGTAGAATTCAAACTGATTTTGAGTTGGTTTACTTTGAACTGTTTCCAATGTAAAACTTGTTTGATTACCAATAATTGGAATTTCAATGTAGGGCAAGGATGACGATAAATAATCAGCCAATTTAATGCGAATTGTTGCCTCGTTCGTGATTAAATTGAAATCAAAAGAGGAAGTATCTTTTTTAATAAATACTTTCAGGTTTTGATAGCTTGGAGATGGTTTTTTGAGGGTGAAGATTAGCTTGACATTTTTTTCGTCTGTGCGAACAGTCATTCCCGTTACACCGAGTGGTAATTTTGGTGCACTCTGAAAGCTTTTTGCATAGGTCCAATTTCCGGTATGACTGGTAGAATATAATACAGAAGAGTATGAGTTTGCGGCAGAATAGGCGAACATCATTCCTTTTCCACCATCTCCGTATTCAGCTTGAAGGTTTTTACGTGTGACTGCAGTTGGGCTTTCAGCCTGAATATGACTGTCTCCAAAATGTACAATCGTAAATCCATTTGATTTCGCAGATTGAAGTCCTGAAACAAGTTGCTTCATTAGTCCTTGATCGCTGTACTGAAGAAAATTATAGTTTTTTTTAACGTGTAAGGCATCAGGAATTGACGAAGTTTGAGCGAACGAGCAAGTCCAACTCAATGTGCCAAGTAAGATTAGGAATTTAGTCATGTTGATTTTACAGCAAGTTAAGAAAATGTTAGTCACAGTCAAAATTAGTTTCGAGTATCCAGATTTTTATTTAGTATAATTAACTAAAAATGGAAATGTTACTTTTTATCAGTAATACTGAAAAGTAGATTGAATTGTTTCACTATTATGATGCTTTTCACCATGAAAGTTCTATTAGAACTGATTTACTAAGATAGAAAAAATCCCCTACCGTTTTTGACTAATGAGGGAAGATACATAAATTCATTATTCAGCTCCTAGTAACCACGTGAATACGTTCAAGTGTTTAATTCCAAAACGATCTTGAGTAAAACTATCAGTTGTTAGCAAAAACTTCGGGTAATTATCGCGTATTTTTTCCAAAGATCGGAACTCACGTTCGCTTGTTTTTTCATCGGATAATTGCCAGGCCACTTGAAAGTAATTAATGTCACCACTTGGTGATTTACAAACAAAATCTACTTCCGAATTTCTATCCGTTCCTGTCCAAATTTTATTTCCCCTTCGTACCAACTCTAAAAAAACAATGTTCTCAAGAATATGGCCCCGGTCTGTTATTCGATCTTTCCCGACAAGAACATTTAATAATCCTACATCAACGAGATAATACTTTTCTTGAGTCGCTAGCTGTTTTCTGCCCTTCAAATCAAAACGATTTACCTTGTAAAACACGAAGCTTTTTTCTAAGTATTCTAAATATTGTTCTACTGTGGTATTGTGTGTCGTTTGGCCATCTTGTTTTAACATTTTAGCAATGTTACCAGGTGATAATGCACTACCAATGTTGGAGGCAACAAATTTGACAATATTTCCAAAAGCTCGTTTATCATTAATTTGATGGCGTTGAGTGATATCTTTTTCAATAATTGTGGTATAAATGGCTTCCAGATACTCAAAAATTTTGTCGTAACCCCCTCCTCTTAATTTCACGCCAGCAGGCAAAGATGTTTCATTTACATATTCAAAAAACAAGGGTTCATAATTGAGATACTTGTTTTTAACGTCAATTTTCCGTGCTTCAAGATACTCGCTGAATGAAAAAGGCAAAATAGAAATCTCAATATAACGACCACTTAACAATGTCGCTAATTCTCCACTTAATAAAAATGCATTAGAACCGGTTATGTATAGATCAATATTGGGCTTAACAAATAAACCATCTACCAAACGCTCGAACTGATTTACATTTTGAATTTCATCTAAAAAAACGTAACATGGTTGTGATAAATCTAATTGGTCAATGATGTATTTATATAAATTGTCGATATCATCAAGAAATGTCCGCAATTCCATTTCCTCAAAATTCAAAGAAACGATTTGTTTTTTTTTGACACCTTGTTTCTGTAGCTCAGATCGAAACATTTCTAAAAGCGTAGATTTACCAGATCGCCTCAATCCAGATACGACTTTTATCAAGTCCTGATCTTTGTATGATAAAAGTTTTTCAATGTATTGTTTTCTACCCGTGTATTTAATCATGTAGCTAAAATACAAAACAAATCATTAAAACTTGCGTTTTTTACAGGTTTTAATAATAAGAATTCTTAAACAACGAATATTAAGGTTAAGAAAATTACAGAAAACAAAAAATCACCACCGTTTTTGAGGCAATGAGGGAAAATTAAATCTAAAGAGGTTTGTTTTTAAAACTTCAATCCAACCTGCTCTATTTCTTCGAAGAAATTATCTCGATTAATTACTGTAAATTTTGTTTCACCATAGAGATTTGTAAAACTCTTTGTTAATCGTGCGGTTTTCGATTTATTCCATTTAATCTCAACAGTTTTCAGCACACCATTTTTTTCTAAAATCAAATCAATTTCGCGGTGGTCAACATTTCTCCAAAAATAAAAGTTCGCATGAATTTGTTTATACTCATTTTGTTTTCTTAATTCATTGATGATGAAATTTTCAAATAGTGCCCCGTCGTCATTTCGAATTTCAATCGGGCGAAAATCATTTATCAATGCGTTTCGTATGCCCAAATCATTAAAATAAATCTTTTTAGATTTTTTCAATTCTGTTCGATGATTTGAGTGGTAGCCTGGTAGTTTGTAGATGACAAATGCTTGAACTAACATTTCAATATAACTCTCAACCGTTTGATTATCAAGTTTTAAGTTTTTTGAAAGTTCGTTATAATTTACCTCTGATCCGATTTGCCAAGCGAGTAATTTTAATAATTCCAACATTTTTTCCGGCTTTTTCAAGCCCTTAAACAAAAAAATATCTTTGTATAAATAACTCTCTGATAAAAACCGCAATCTACGTTCAGCTTCTAGAGGATGTGTTACAATTTCTGGATAATAACCATAAATTAATCGTTGTGGAAGTTGCCTTAACTCTTCCAACAAACTTGTATGTTGAACCATTTCTTGAAATGAGAAAGGAAATAGAGCAAATTCAAATTTTCTTCCAGTCAATGGTTCATTCAAGGAGTTTCGTAATTCAAATGCACTCGAACCGCTCGCAACTACTTGTATATCTTTGCAGTAGTCTGCAAATAATTTGAGGATGGAACCAATTCCTTCGATTTTTTGAGCCTCGTCAATAACCACTATTTTATGATCGCCTGCAATTTGTTTTAATCGTTCGCTATTGATATTTTTGAGTAGCTGTTGAACATCCGCATTTTCACCATCCAACCATAAGGTCTTGTTAGAATTACACGCTGGCAACATTTTGATAAGCGTACTTTTACCAACTTGTCTAGCCCCGAGAATAACGATAATTTTCCCTTTGAAAAAGTCTTTTTCGATACTCGATGAAATTTCCCGTTCTACTGACATTTATCTAGATTATTCGACTGTATTCGCAAATATAGTACTTTATTTTAGAAATGAATCAAAAAAAATAGACTTTTGACTATTAAAAAAATCCCCCACCGTTTTGAACGCGATGAGGGAATGCAGCGATTTTGTTAATCTTTATTGCTTGATGAGTTTTGTTATGGAGGAACTATTTTTTTATCGTTCGAACTGCGCGGACCCCTCCATCCAAAACGGATCCATCTCTTCCTAGCCCTGTTGAGGCATATATATCTTCACAACAACCCGTTGTTATAAACTCAGGGGGGGCTCCGAAGGTGAGATGCCAAATGTATTTGCCTCCATGAACAATTTCCTTTTTATATTCCCCATTATATTGACGCACAAAACGTTCAAATGAACCTTCTGTTTGGCCAATTTCGGAACTCATATAAGATTTAAAGAACTTTCCGTCATGGAATATAGATCTCTTTGGTAAACGCAATGAATCATATATCAGCATTAATTCGTTTTTTGTTGGAAGACGCCATCCCTCACCAAGTGATAAGCATGCTTTTTGAGCCTCATTATAGGAAAGTTCCTCTACGGGTAAATCATATTCAGCAACTTCTATGTTACCCAAAATAAATGGGTTGCCAATTATATCTTCTGCGAACTTTTCGCCAAAATAAAAAGGATGCGACCGATAATCAATTAATTTACCATCCATTCTGTAATACAAGTGCATCAACACATCTTGTACCCACACCGAACCCTTGTAATATCCTTGTTCATGGTATTCAAAATAATGACCAAAAAAATGATCTTTCGCCATAGAAAGAGTATCAATATTTCCTTTTGCCTTTAGCTCACCAGAAGGATAAAACAACTCAAATGCGCCTTGATTTTTATTGTTTTTTATTGAATTCATTTGTTTTTTTCTTCCAAGAGAATCGTATAGAATTCTTTTTGTCAATGAACCATCATTGTAAGTTTCAACATTTATTTTATCCGCATTTCTCCGAGATTTTTCAATTTCAGTTGCATATTCTTCGTTGAGTATTTCTTTTGGTTCTTTCGTTGTATGATTCCAGTATAAAATTTCATCTTTGTGTTTTTTCCCTTTCAAATATGTTGTTTCTCGTTCCAAATTACCTGATTCATAATACGCTATTTCAAGACCATTTTTCAAATCATCAAAATAGGTTGATTCTAATTTTTTATTACCGTTTTCATAAAAAAGCGTCTCCTTTTTATTGTGTGCCTCATCATAACTTTCTTTTGTTTTACTAGTATTATGGTCATAAATAGATTGAAGATTTCGAACATCATAATAACTTGTAGATTGAGTTAATTTACCGAACTCATTAAATAGAGATGTTTTACTTTTTTTATTTTCTAGAAACTCTTCCACTTTAGAAATCTTGCCACTCTCATAAAATATTGAATCAACACTTCTATTTTCATTTGGTAATTTATATTCTGCTCGGTAGATTTTACCGTTGTCTTGGTAAATTATTTTTTTATTTTTCGTAACGACACTCGATAGCAAGTTATTTATATAAAATCGCTTTTCTCCGTCTATTTCTTCTAATAGTTTATTCTCGTTTTGGTCAAAATGAGTTATCGATAATGGAACATATTCTTTTAACATTTTCTTTTTTCCATTTTTATGGAACGCTGTATATGGGCCAACTATTCGCTTTGGATCACTTCCACTACCTTGATAATTTTCGATTTCAGCAATAATACCTACATGTACTTGTTTTGATTTTTCTCGTTCAATGGTTGTTGCAAGAACCTGTAGATTGCCTATTTTTTTTTGTTGAATTTCTTTTTTGTCTTTATGATTCTTTATTAAAGACTGACCTTTATCCCATAGTGTTTTTGAATCATCTTTCAAATTTCCGTCATTCGCTTTTGCTTGTATTTTTTCCCATTTTTTTACCCCGCCAGCATCTTTTAATATGAAAAGTGACAACTGATTATTACTTTCAACTGTATCCTTAGTGGAATTAGAGTATTCCTCATCGAGCAAGGATTTTTCGACCAATAATTTAGTTAATAGAAGGGTGTCCTGAAACTTTTCTGAACTAAAAGCTGAATCCAAATAAAATGTTTTATAAAAACCAAATAAAACACCATTTTTCACTTCAAAAATTGATTTGATTTGCTGATTGTTAAATCGACTGATTACTAAGCCGTTATATGGCTTTTCATTTTTATAATGCCATCCATCATTATCAATTTTTAATTCCTTTTCTTCTGTTATGAGCTGTGAAGTAGCTGTGACATAAATAAAAACAAAAACAA
>CAMAQX010000088.1 GCA_945860455.1 Lishizhenia tianjinensis | reverse complement strand
CATTCCTCTTCCTTTGAAAGCTGTGTGGTATTCGCCCGAAAAAACATTTTCAGACAACCCTTTCGACTTTATTTCAATTTGACGAATCTTTTTAACAATTTCAGTAGTGTCCACTTTATTAAGTATTACTTATGGAACCTCCACTCGGGCAATAATTCGTGATACTACTTCAGCATGTGAAATATTCTCTGCTTCTGCCTCATACGTTAAACCTATTCGATGCCTGATAACATCTGGAGCAATCGATCGAACATCCTCGGGAATCACAAAACCACGGCCGTTTAAAAAGGCAACCGCTTTTGCTGCCAAAGCCATGTTAATGCCAGCGCGAGGAGACGCACCATAGGAAATCCATGATTTCATTTCTGACAACCCATAATCAGCGGGCTTGCGAGTTGCACAAACCAAATCAACAATGTATTGCTCGATTTTTTCATCGACATACACCCTTCTTACTAAATCACGGGAACGTTGAATGTCTTTTTCCGACCAAATCTTATTGACTTTTGGCAATCCACCCGGTTGCACATTGGAACGGATAATGAATTTTTCTTCTTCTTTTGTTGGATAATCCAATAGAATTTTCAGCATAAAACGGTCAACTTGTGCTTCAGGAAGCGGATATGTCCCCTCTTGTTCAATTGGATTTTGTGTAGCTAAAACGATAAAAGGTTTAGGTAGGTAAAAAGTTTCATCGCCCAAAGTAACTTGTTTTTCCTGCATGGCTTCAAGTAACGAACTTTGGACTTTAGCAGGTGCACGATTAATTTCATCCGCTAGCACAAAATTTGCAAAAACGGGACCTTTTTTAACCGTAAATTCTTCCTTCTTTTGATTAAATATCATTGTACCCGTTACATCAGCTGGAAGTAAATCAGGTGTAAATTGAATTCGATTAAAGGATAAGTCCAACGTGTCGGAGAGTGTTTTAACTGCTAGAGTTTTCGCAAGTCCAGGAACGCCTTCCAATAGCACATGACCATCAGCCAATAAAGCAATTAATAATCGATCAATCATTTGTTTTTGCCCCACAATTACACGAGCAACCTCTTCTTTTATTTTTTGAACTCTAATTGTTTCTACTTGTATTTCTTCAGTCAACTGTCGAATTGAACCTGCTGGATTGATGGTCTCTTGGTGGTCTTCCATTTTATAAATTTTGAGGAATGCAAAAATGAGAAAGTTAGAAGGTGATTTTTTAGAAACCGGTGTTAATTAATGTTAAGCATTAACATCCATTGTGTTTTGAAAATTGAGAAACAATTGTTTAATTTGTGAATATATTATGGAAGATAGAACTTGTCAAGAATGCGGTGATAAACTTTCTGGGAGAAAGGATCAAAAATTTTGTAGTGATTATTGCAGAAATGGGTTTAACAATAAACTGAATGAAGACGCAAACTCAACTGTACGAAAAATCAATGGAATCTTGCGGAAAAACCGACGTATTTTAGTAAAACTAAATCCTAACGGAAAGTCAACGGTTGATAGCTTAACACTTGCTGATGAGGGATTTAATTTTCATTACATCACCAATACGTTCGTCACTCAAACAGGTAAAACCTATTTTTTCTGTTATGATTATGGGTATCTAAAATTGGAAAATGGCCAATTTATGTTGATTCAAAAGCAAGACTACATAAAATGATTAATTTTCATTGAACCCAACGGAAAAATAATGCCTTAACTTTTTTGCCTCCTTTGCTGTAAAAACAGGCAATCCATCCTTGTTTAATCGCGGATAATGTGGCGTTTGCCTTTGATGTTTTCTAGGTAAAAAAGGTAAATCATGTAAAAAGCGATTTTGTACTGTATTTCTGATTTCTTCACTATCCACACCAACTTTCATTTGAAATAATTGTGCATTGGCAACCCTCATTTCACCTTCAATGTACCAAATACCATGACTTGTTCTTCCATAAGGTAGGATCGAAATATCCTTGTATTTTTTGTCGATTGAATTTGGAATTCGTTTAGCTGAAACACCGGAAGTTTCGCCTGTCCAAATGTAGATTCCTGATCCAATATTGAATAATGAGTCTTTGTATTTAACCTGAAAAAATCCGGTTCGAAATCTATCGGTCGCAATTCCTGCAAAGGCATCATTTTCTAGAGTGAGGCTTATTTTTTTTACCTGCATCCCAAAAGCACCTGATCGCTGTGAAGTCCGCGCATTATCATTGTACCAAATCGAAGCAAATGAAATGGAATAATCATGCTGAGATTGATGAGTTAAAACGTTGAGTTGATTTGAAACAAATTGATTTTTAGAACCAAAAAAACAAACAGCTCCAAGTTCATTTTTGTTTTGAATTAAATTCCTCCTTTCCCCATACGATTTCGGAAAGAATGTCAAAGAAGAAGAGCTATTCACTTGAAAAAAATTAGCTTGGCAAAATGCATTAATTCGCATTCCAATCGATTTTTGATGCGTTCCCACTTGATAGACCACCGAAAATTGGTACCCAAAAACTAATGGTGAATGATTTTGACCAACCATCATTTTAGTAGAAAAGAGTAAAAAACAGAAACAAATTTTATTCACAGGAAAAATTAGAATTCACCCGTAATCATAAATGAAGCCAAAAGACCTATTTGCCAGCTAGTTGATGTAATTTATCAGATTTCAAAATAATCACTTTGCGTGTTTGCGTTTCGATAATACCTTCATTCTTGAATTCTTTAAGTAAACGGATTAACGTTTCTGTTGCGGTACCAATAAAATTGGCTAAATCTTCACACGATAAATTAATTGGCTCGGCTCCATAAATTTCTTTCAGCTGTAATAAACCAACAGCAAGTCTTTCTCGAACCGATTTTTGAGCCATGTCCATAATTGAAACAGCACGTTCAACCAATTCCTTAGAAAGTCCTTTTATAATTTCATTTCTAAATTCTGAATTGGAATCCATCATTTTAAAAA
The DNA here is from genome assembly GCA_945860455.1 of Lishizhenia tianjinensis. Lineage (GTDB taxonomy): Bacteria > Bacteroidota > Bacteroidia > Flavobacteriales_D > Crocinitomicaceae > UBA952. Next base: position 6,367 of record CAMAQX010000088.1, on the reverse strand, counting down.
ATTCATCCTTGGAAATAAAACAAACATCACATTCTTCAATAGTTTCTGCGGAAACGAGGTATGGATCGCCACTAAGCATAGCCCGAAACCCTTTAATTTCAACAGGTTTCGCGATATGTATAATTTGTTCTTTCCCTTCATCTCCTCTAGTGAAAACCTTTACCTTTCCATGATTCAGACAATAAACACCTCTGGGATATGAACCTTCCAAAAATAAATAATCACTTTTTTTATAAAATGAACATCCCCTGTTTTGTTCCAAATTATTTAATTCTTCCGAAGTTAAATTTTCGATTAATGAGTGTGATTTTGATTGACAATTGGAACAAGATATATTTTTATTCGTCTTAATCAACATAACGGATTGTAATTTTAGGATAAAGCTAATCTGATTTTAACCACTTTTCTTAACAAAATCTTAAAAGTTAAAAACGAAGTGGATTTAATCCTGTGTTTTGGAAACCGGTTGCTGAAAAACCGAAGCATTTGGAAGGAAATAAGGCAATTGCTCTTTGTATAAATATTTTTTTTGTGTCGATTCAAACGGACGATAAACATAATATACAAAATTGTTGTTCACCCTTATTTTATCTACGTATTTAAAAGCAAGCTTCACCTTATTTGTGATTTTACCTGATGTCACATCGATTAATCCCAAGTAAGAATAACCGTTAGTTTCAAAAACCCCATAGAACGCACCAGTTTCTTTATCTTGAATCATGTTTTTTTTCCATCCAGTTTTGGTTGAATTATAATGATAATAAATTGGAATCGTGTCCAAGGCTCTTCCCGAAGAGGAAAAAATAGTTAATTGATCATGTGCATAATCAAAAATAAAAAGTGAATCATTTCGATGAAACAACGGTGCGTATGCCTCTTTATAATAAAATGATTGAGTAAAATAATTGGCACCTACCCATACTTCCGCCTCAATTCCTGTTTCATACTCTTTATTCTTTGCCCACAATTTAGTCCGAACATCCATCCATTTATATTCTGACTTATACAGTTCCATCATCCATTCATCCTCGATATGCATCAATTTTCTGTAGGAAGAATCCAATTTATCAAACGTAAAATAATCAAAAGCTGGATATACTTCATTGAAGTTATTAAGGTACATTTTTGTGCGATTGGTATCAACAATTGGAGCGATATATTTAATGAAGTAATCCCTCTCAATACTTGCTAAGAATAAATTGTTTTTTTGACTTTGCAGGGTAAAAATACCATTCTCACATACCACATGGGTGTTTCCCCTGAAATCACGAATTAATTTTTGAGGATTATCGTCAACAGGGAAGGTTGCCAAAACATCTTGTCCATCAAACAACAAAATATCCCCTCCTTTTTTCAACTGTTTGGGATAAGTTAGTAAAATAATACGTCCATCTTTTTGAATTTCGAAATCTGCAACACTTAGTTTTTCCGATTGAAAAACAGTATCAGGAATACCAGGAGCTTGAATGATTACTTCTTTGATTTCCTGCTGATCGCCCGCTTTCATTTCAATTTCAATGGAAAGTGTATCCGATTTAAATACTCCAATTCGTTTACTTTGAATTACATCTTGGTAGAGTGGATGAACAGCTTTCCAACTGATTACTGAATTCAATAAAACTGTATTTTTCGAGAAAGTAACAATACCCTTCTGGTTTGCAATTAGGACAAAAGAAGTATCTTTTTTTAACTTATTTGATGGACTCCAAATCTGAAAAAACACCTTTACATTCTGAATGCCTTCACCTGATTTCTTATCAATAAAATGGTATTCAATGACTTGCGCATTCAAGTAACTTTGAATAAAGAAAAATAAAATGAGAAGAAATCTATGCATCATAAAAGAAAGATGCAAAATTATTCAATTTCCACAATTAAACCCTGAAACACCAACCATTTACATCAGGGATTTTTCCCATTTTGATATCTTGCATGTGGGACTTTATCTTGTTAGATAATGTTCTTTGTTCAAGAGCAGGTAACTCAAGACGTTCATCTCGGTAACCAATAATAGCAATTTGAGCAATAGTAGCTGCTGTTCCAGCACCAAATGCATCCTCTAAAGTACCGTTTCTTGCTGCATGAATAATTTCCTCAACGGACACTTTTCTTTCTTCTACCTCGACTCCCCAACTTTTCGCTAAATCCAGCACTGAACGTTTTGTTATCCCTCTCAAAATGGTATCGGATTCTTCAGAGGGTGTAATTAATTTTCCATCAATTTGAAAAACAATATTCATTGTTCCAGATTCTTCAATATATTTATGCTCAACAGCATCTGTCCAAATCAATTGATGAAAACCTTCTAATTGGCATTGTTTGGCCGGATATAAAGAAGCTCCATAATTCCCAGCAGCCTTTGCCCTGCCTACTCCACCTTTCGCTGCACGTGTATAATATTCCTCAATTTTTACTCGAACAGGTTCAGAATAATACATTCCAACAGGGGAAGTAATTATCATAAATTTATATGTATCAGCAGGTTTAATCCCTACTAATTCATCGGTAGCAAAAATAAATGGTCTGATGTATAAAGAATATCCAGGTTTGTTGCTTACCCAAGCTTTATCAATTTCAACTAATTTACGCACAGATTCAATAAATAGATCTTCCGGAATTGGTGGCATACACATCCTTTCAGCAGATTCAATAAACCTTTTTGCATTCATGTCTGGTCGAAAAATCACCGTTTCATTGTTAACATTGCGATATGCTTTCAACCCTTCAAAAATAGACTGACCATAGTGTATAGCAGACATTGCGGGATGCATTGGAATTGGCTGAAAGGGTAAAATTTCGCCCGCTTGCCATTGTCCATCACTATATTCCATTAGGAACATATGATCAGAAAAAAATTTTCCAAAAGCAAGATTATCCCAATCTACATCGCCTATGTGGGACTGTTGAACAGGTTGAATTGAAAATGAGGTATCAGATAGTGACATTGTTGATAGTTTGTAATGCGAATATAACCTAAAACATTTACGAAACAATAAAAATATATAAATTAAGTTTAGATTTTCTTAACCAAATTTAGCAGCCGACTTACAAGCAACAAATGTCTTAATTTTTAAGCTCGTTTCCTTCGTTTTTTTTCACCTTGAATAAGAGAAAGTTCCCTACCCGTTTGGCCCGCAACAGATGTGTTTTCATCGGCTCTTCGCAACAAATAAGGCATAACCTCTTTGACCGGCCCGTATGGGACATATTTAGCTACATTATAATGAGCGTGTGACAAATTAAATGATATATGATCGCTCATGCCTAATAATTGAGCAAAATAAAATCGATTATTTGACGGTTCGATTTGAAATTTATTCATCAATTGGGTTAATCGTATTGAACTATCTTCGTTGTGAGTTCCTGCACACAAGGCAAATCTTTCATTATTTTCAACAATAAATTCCAACGCTAAATTAAAGTCTTTATCCGTTGCCAATTTATCAGCCTGAATAGGAGACGGATAGCCTTCTTTTATGGCGCGTAATCTTTCTTTTTCCATGTATGCACCACGTACCAACTTCACCCCGTAAACGAACTTATTGTGCTCTGCTAATTCCAAACAATTTTTTAAATACGCCAATCGATCCCATCTATACATTTGAAGGGTATTGTAAATGATTGCACGTTCATGATTAAACTCTTTCATCATATCAAATGCCAAATCATCGATTGCTTGTTGAATCCAAGATTCTTCGGCATCAATGAAAATGGGTAAATTACAATCGTATGCCCTCTTACAAATGCGCTTAATTCGAGCTACAACCTGCATATATTCTAATTTTTCACTGTCTGAAAGATGATTCCCTAATGAAACTTTTTCAAGTAAAGAAAAATCAGCAATTCCCGTAATTTTAAAGACGGCAAAAGGAATAAAAGGATCTTCTGCCCCACGTTCTATTGTATGAATAATTTCTTGCACTGTATGCTCAACTTGCTCAAAACTATGTTGTCCTTCCACTGAATAATCTAAAATTGTCCCAACCTGATATTTACCCAATTTTTCTATCGCGTTTTTACAATCATTAATAGATTCACCGCCGCAAAATTGACTGAAAATTGTTGACTCTATTAACCCTTTAATGGGCAGACGCATTTTTAAGGATAAAGGCATCAAAAGTTTACCTAATTTAACAATCAAAGGAAATGAAATAATTTTAAACAGCCAATATGCCTTATTTAACTGAGCGTTTGATTTGCTTTTAAAAGCAATTTCTGTGTTATCGAAAGAAATCATTGTCCAAAATTAAACTGATTTTTTAAAAATCTATCATGATATTTCGAATAAAAGAAAATAAATTACTTTTGTCACTTTAAAACAACTATTTCAATTTAATTTCTATGACGTTTCAATCCTATCAAGAATATTTCAAAGCAATAACCACACAAGAACTAACAATTGCACCTTATGATTCTGAAGAATATCGTGAATACGTAAAAATGAATGAAGTAAGGCAAAATCGCTGGTTAAAAAAAGGAATTATACAAACAGAATGCATTGATGTTATATTATCAATTTCTCAACCACAAGATTGGATACTAATTACAGAACCCTGGTGTGGAGACGCGGCGCAAGCTGTTCCATTCATCATAAAATTAGCAAGTTACAACTCTTTAATAAAAGTTTCTATTCAATTAAGAGACAGTGATTCTGAAATTGAAAAATACCTCACGCATGGTACAAAATCAATCCCAATTCTTATTGTAAGAACAAAAGACGAGGAACTTTTTCATTGGGGTTCACGACCAAGAGGAGCCCAATTGTTGGTAGACGAATTGAAAAAAAAACAGTCTGATTTAAACCAAATAAAAGAGGAGCTTCAAAAATGGTATAATCAAGATGCTGGAAATGCGATTCAAAACGAATTAGTGGACTTACTCCTTGCCAGATAAATTTACGGAATGAAAATCTTTTGTAAGTTGAATATACTCATCGGTATAAGTACCATTTGCATTCCGAATTATTAATTCACTTCGTTTCGCCAAAGAATTTTCAGTTGAAAAAACAGCAATAGTCCGTATAATTTGATTGGGTTTGCCTAAAACATCAATTCTATCCACTAAAAACAGTTTTTTATTCAGAAAAACATCCAACCACATCTGAAAATTGAGTGATGGAAAAATGATATAAACTAATCCTTTATCGGAAAGACTTTCAACTATTTTCTCTACAAAGTTTTTCAAATGATTCCTACTTAAATGCCTCGAATTAGCTTCGCGTTGATCATTATTTTCAAGTGAATCAACAAAATAAGGAGGATTAGAAAAAATTAAATCAAATTTCTTAGAAAAAGTATAATTCAGAAAATCATTTTCAACAACACTCAATCGATCAGAAAAATTACTCTCTGAGAAATTATATTGGGCTAAGGCACAATTTTGCTTATCGACCTCAATAGCATCAATGAAAATAGTTGGATGAGTTTGAGCAACCATTAGGCTAATCACTCCTGTACCCGCTCCAATATCCAATGCTGTTTTTGCATTACTTGAATAAATGAAGGATCCTAAAACCACTGCATCCGTTCCAATTTTAAAGGAAGCCCCTTGCTGCTCAACTTTAAACTTTTTGAAAGTGAAAACCGTTGACAATTTTATCGATATAATTCAATTAATCCTTCAGGGGAATTAATTTCCAAAATTTTATCCTTTCGATTTACGCGTGAAACTAATCCAGGAATCAATGGAACTAAAATCTCCTTCTCTCCGTCCATAATTTGTAACAGTGGGTTTGATGGTAGATCAATAACTTGTTCAACCACACCAAGCCTCCCCTCTTTTTCATCCATTACAACGAACTGCAAAATTTCATGGTCATAAAATTCTGCCCCCCCCAATTCGGGTAACATTTCAAGAGGAAGATATGCTCTTTTCTTTACCAATTCTTTAGCTTTAGCCTCAGTATCAATTCCTTTCAACCTAATTGTTGCAAGGCCTTTAGGCATAAATTTAATTTGTTCTATTGGAAATGGAATTAGCTGATCGTTTAATTCAAGATAAATCAACTTTAAATCTTGATAATTAGTTAAATCAGTAACGTCCAAAAACAACGAAACCTCACCTTTAAATCCGTGAAGTTTCGCAATATAACCAAGATTGAAACAATCTTCAATAAACATAATTCAATTAATTATTCCTCCGTTGCAGGTTTCTCAGGAGCTTCTTCTTCAACCGCTGGAGTTTCTTCAACTACTGGAGTTTCTTCAGCAACTGGAGCTTCTTCAATTACTGGAGCTTCTTCAACTACTGGAGCTTCTTCAACTACTGGAGCTTCTTCAACTACTGGAACTTCTTCAACTACTGGAGCTTCTTCAACTACTGGAGCTTCTTCAACTACTGGAGCTTCTTCAATTACTGGAGCTTCTTC